>JAGGUC010000120.1 GCA_021158735.1 Desulfurococcales archaeon
GACATTGTTGTTAAGCCCCTAGGAAGACTTGTGAAAAATACTAAAGGTATTGCTGGGGCTACCATATTAGGTGATGGTAAAATTTGCCTTATTTTAGATCCCTATGCTCTCTATACTTTAGCTAACTTATAGGGGGATATCCTTGAACAATTATTTTCAAGATACAAAGGAACTTGAGGCAATAGGACATGAAGCGCTTCAAAGTGCCAGCAAAGCACTATCTAAGATACTAGGATATGATGTCAGAATAAAGTTGGCTTCGGCATTTATGCTATCTCCCATTAATCTTATGGAAGTATTAGGCAAGGAGTCAGCATTTGATGTTGCTACCGCATACTCAAAATTAAAGGGTATGTTAAGTGGTATAATATTGCTTGCTATACCATTAAATGATGCTGCTGAAACTCTGAAAAACATGATTCTAAGAACACTAGGAGTCAGTATGCTTAATGAAGAAATAGCTACAGATCTTTTCAAGGAAATAGCAAACATCTTCTTCGGTGCTATAGCAACTAGTTTGTATAATAAGTACAAAATTATAGTTAGCTATAGTGTCCCGAAAGTCGTTATTGACAATTTTATGGCTATTCTCGATAACATCGTCACCCTTTACATCATGGAGTTTGATGAGCTGGTTATTTATGATGCCGAAATAGTGGGAGAGAATACACCAAGAATTAAGATATTAATAATTCCGGAAGAAGGCAGGAAATTCTCAAGATCTGAGCTAGTTGCAGGTGATTTTCGATGACTGAATTGAGACTAATTAAAGTTACTGAGTCATCATTAATAGCTGAACTCAGGAAAAACACCATTACAGTAAACATAGGCTCATATATAATATCAAAGAATCCAGCACGCCTAGCTACCTGGGCGCTTGGCTCATGTATTGCTATAGTTCTTTTTGACCCGCTAACCTCAGCTGGTTCCCTAGCACATGCTCTCTTACCACAACCACGCCATGAAGTTGATAGCCCTGGTAAGTACGTTACGACAGCTGTACATGCTATGGTAAGAGGACTTCAGTCTATTGGTGCGTCAATCAGGAGGCTCAGAGCAGTATTAGTTGGAGGAGCTAATATCCTTGATTTTGCTAAGAATATTTCAGTAAGTACTAGAAATATACAAGTAGCAAGGGAGGTTCTTACTTTAAAGTATGGTATCCCAATAATTGATGAAGATGTGGGCGGGAAGGTAGGTAGGAATGTAGTTTTTGAAATTAGTAAGGGAGTAGTTTACGTATGGTATACTGCTCGTAGCTTGTTTGGAAATAAAATCAATATTAGTCATGGAGGGAATAAGTTTTGGTCAGTAGGTTAGACTATAACTACTTGAGATCACTAATGCTAAGGTATTTGGGTATAGATATCAGTATATATAAGGTACAATTCATATATCGTAGACTTATCGCACGTATGAGGGCCCTTAATCTGAATAGCATTGAAGAATATATAGTTGTTCTGAAGAGAAACCCTCAAGAACTTAGCTACTTACTGGATAATATGACAATAAATGTCTCTCAATTTTTCAGAGATCCGCATGTTTGGAGGGCAGTTAGAGAAGAAGTATTTAAACCAATTATTGACTATAAACGCAGTAGAGGCAGGAGGGTAATAAGAATATGGAGTGCTGGATGTGCGAGAGGTGAGGAACCCTATACTATCTCGATGATTTTACATGAACTCTTAGGTCCTACGCTTAATGGACTTACTGTAACGATCCTAGCAACTGACATAGATCCTAATGCCATAGAGGCAGCTAAATTAGGTGGGTATGACCCAAAGTCCCTTGCTACCGTGCCGCCATCCTTGATTAGGAAGTACTTCTACTACGACAACATGACAGGTAAGTATGTAGTGAAGGACACTATAAAACGTATCGTGAAATTTAAAGTCCATGACGTGACTAGGCATCCACCAATAACTCTTGTTGATGTAATATTTTGCAGGTATCTATTAATTTACATTGCAAAGGACGTCCAACTTACAGTATTATCTAACTTCTACAGGGCTCTAAGTAGCGGGGGATACTTAGTGCTAGGTGCTTCTGAGTTTCTCCCTGAAAAAGCTTACAGTATGTTTGAGACCGTTAATCTTAGAGCAAGAATTTATAGAAAAAGATTAAATGCAGATTAATTTCAATCTCTAATCTAACATCTTAGCTATTAGATTGAACAGCTAGTGACCTAATATCCCTTATCATCAGCTCCTTAGCTCTTCTTAATTCCCAAGGTGTTATTCTTTCATTATTAACCATAATGATTCTCTTCCTGCCTGACTTTACAATACCCAACAGCTTCTCTACTATGTACCTCTCTTCTGGGCCGATAACGCAAAGAGTGTATAGTGGCTGCAATCCCTTACTTACTACATCCACGTAGTACCTGCTTCCGAACTGCTTTATCTCTACATAGCTAAACTCTTTTTCATCATTAACTATGGAGAGGCCCGCTATTACTTTATTTATATCTGGCCTACTTTCAGCTCCAGTCACGTATTTTCTAACTCTTACTGAGCCCTTATATACTTGAAGCGTAGGTAATACTCCATGACCTACCTGCAGTAGAGGCTTAAAGAAGACTGCCATTGAGGAACTTCCTTTACGAATGTGAAGTGATGGTAGGTAGGATTCTAGTGCTTCATCTAAGTTCCTGAACTCCATTGACGGTACCCTAACTTGCAGATTTACTCTGAAGGTTCTTTTATTGCGTCCATTCGTTACCGTGTCGTAACCTAAACCTGCCATAACATCAAGAAATGTCAGGAAATATAGAAAGTCAATCACATGTCTATCAGACATTCTGTACCCTATACTCACACCCTCAGGCAATATTTTCCTTAACCTCTCACTCATAAAACCTACATCTATGCATCCAGGAGTTGCTCTCCGAATACTATCGATAATGACTTGAGAAAATACCCTCGATAATTCCTCTTCAACCTTATTTAACCTCATTAAGAGCCCTTCCAGCTCAGCTGTTAAATCAGTAAGCAAATTCAACCTACTTATGGTATTAGTAGCTAATTCCTCACCAATCTTACCCAAAAACCTTGTCAAACCTTCCTTTAACAGTCCTTCATTTAACATAAACTCCTTAAAACCTAATGATTTAAGCCCGCTCTTTTTCACTCCAGCTTCTCCAATAACTACGTAAAAATTGAGGTTTTAAACGTTGTGTATATCGCTACACGTGACA
>JAGGUC010000037.1 GCA_021158735.1 Desulfurococcales archaeon
CCACACAACCTCCCCTTCGAGTCCGTCTGCAACTCTCAGAGCCCAAGCTACATCGTAGTCGCAGTTAGTTCCCGGGAACTTAATGACGGCCACCTTAGGCACGTAAGCGCACCTCAATGTCGTGGACAGTCGGGTTGTAGATCCGGTACTTCTCGCAGATCTCCTTGACTGCCTTAACAGCCTCCTCAGCACTCCCAGCCCTAACCCTGAAGAGGAGGTACTTACCTGACCTCACGGACTCCACAAAATCGAGGCCCTGCTTCAAGATCAAGTACTTATGTATGGTCTCCCCCTCAGGGTCCTTAGCCTGCTTCTTATTCGTTATTACGACTTCAACAGCGTAAGTCATCCTCACATACCTCAATACCTAGCTTACGCAGCAGCTCTAAGTACCTTGAAATAAGTTCCTGCGGGGTAGCCCCCTTCCTGTATACTTCCTTGTCTAAGTGCCTCCCATCAGAATCAATCACCCTGAAGCTATCCCCAGTTATCTCGTCAGCCAGTAAGAACTCGCCCTCACTATCACGCCCGAACTCGAACTTGACATCAATAAACTTCAGTCCCCTCTCCTCAAACAAGCTAGTAAGGAATTCATTGATCTTAAGTGACAACTTAATGATTTCTTCAACCTCACCATCAGTAAGTAGGCCAGCCCCCACCACGTCCTCCCTCAGAACCAGCGGGTCATGGAGTCTATCATCCTTGTAATGAAACTCTACTATCGGCGGCTCAAGCTTGCTGAGAGGCTTAAATAAGGGCATGCGCCTGAGGAGCGACCCATAAGCATAGTTCCTGACAATTACTTCCAGTGGAACCATGTCGAGTTTCTTAACAGTAATCCTCCTGCAGCCATCATACTCTATGAAGTGCGTCTTAATACCTTCTTCCTCCAGCCTCCTAAATAGGTACGCAGATATTCTAGCATTAACCACGCCCTTACCTAAGACATTATCTTTCCTAGCGCCATCGAAGGCCGTGACGAAGTCCTTGAACTCGAGTACTATAGTACTCACATCCTTAACATATATACGTTTACTCTTACCTTCCCTAAGGAAGTTGAGCCCCATCCAGATCTCCGTGGTATCAGTCATGTAAATACCTTATAAATTTGCCTTTCATAGCTTCATAACTAATTTACATAAATAAAGTAATTTTCAATAGCGCTATGGGCCGCACCACATCATAATTAATTTTTTAATGTAGTTCAAGAAAAAATCTCGGGTTCAGTAATAATGGTTACGGAAGCTCTGGAGACCCTCATGAGCTACAACCTGGACAAGCTGGCTGTGGGTGTGCTAGGAAGTCACTCAGCACTCCAAATACTTCACGGCGCCAGGAAGGAAGGCTTGAGAACGGTCTTAGTAACTATTGAAGAAAGGATCCCTTTCTACAGAGAGTTCAAGCACTTAATAGATGAGTTCGTAGTCATACAGAGATGGAGCGACTTATGCTCGAAGAATGTCACGAACAAACTCAAGAAGTTGAACACTATCTTAGTACCCCACGGGAGCTACGTCGAGTACGTAGGGCTGAAATGCGCTGAGGAGATAGAAGTTCCTATTTTCGGGTTGAGGACTCTGTTCAAGGTTGAAGCCAGTCAACGTGAGAAAATGTCACTACTGAGGAGGGCAGGTATTGAGGTACCTCGTGAGTACCGGTACGGTGAGGACTTCGAGGGCTTAGCCATTGTTAAGTTAGATGGTGCGAAGGGGGGTAGGGGGTATTTCTTAGCCAAGTGCCGTGATGAGGTAGTCGAGGGTGTTGAGAAGCTAATTAAGGATGGAGTCATCGATGGTTCTGACAGTGTGCTAGTTCAGGAGTACGTCGTTGGTGTGCCAGCCTACTACCACTACTTCTACAGTCCTGTCCTGGGCAGGGTCGAGATCTTGGGTGCTGACATAAGGTATGAGACCTCAGTAGACGGTCTGAAGAGGGTTCCCCCTAAGCTGATGGAGGTTCTGAGTGCTAAGCCGACCTTTGTTGTAGTAGGTAACCTACCTCTAGTTCTCAGGGAGAGCCTCCTCCCTAAGATACTTGACTATGGCTATAGATTCGTTAAGGCGACACAGGATGCACTACCTCCCGGCATCATAGGACCGTTCTGCTTGGAGAGCATCATAAAGGATGACTTAGATATTGTTGTATTCGAGTTCTCGGGCAGGATAGTGGCTGGGACCAACATATACGTAGGCGGTAGCCCATACTCGCAACTGTATTGGGACGAGCCAATGAGTACGGGTAGGAGGATAGCTAGGGAGATCAAGCTAGCTGTAGAGAAGGGCGTGGTAGATAGGGTAGTGACTTAAGCATTAGCCCTCAGACAGCCTCACCCACATGTCCGTACTCGCCGGAAAATTCATCACCGACCTCAGCCTCCTCCCACGCCCTAGGACATCCCTTACCGTACCTGATCATAGGTCCTGAAAGCTTAGTCAGTAATGCAACTCTTGATGGTACTGAGTAGGATACCACCCTGTACCCTGTCTCATCAGCGAGCTTCCTAGCGAAATCCATTACTTCAGTGAATGACGGCATGTTCTCCCTGCTGAGCCTCTCAATAGAGCCCCCCACATGCATGTAGGCCTTAGGTTCAATGTACGTCGGTTCAGCGATATCCACAAGTTTAGCGAAGCCCTTGACCGCCTCCTCACTCATGTTTAAGCCCTTAACGAGCGTTACCCTAATAACTGTTGGTGAAGTAAATGATGGAAGAAGCTCCAGAGTTTCGAGAGTGAGTTCCCACCCCCTAGGAACTAAGGGTTTGTTGAAGTAGTTGTAGACCTCCTTACACCAAGCCTCAAGTGATATGTAGAGCTGAGTAGGCTCCTCCTCGAGGGAAGCCAGCACATCAGGCCTAATACCCCTAGTTACCAGGAATGTAGTTAATCCGCGTTTGTGGAAGGCCTTTATGAGTTCACCTAACCTAGGGTACAGTGTTGCTTCCCCAGTAAGTGATATAGCGACGTGCTTGGGGTTTACCGCCTCCTCCCACATCTTCCTTGAAGCTCTGTTCTTGTATCCGCTGACGGTCCTCCTGTGCTCCAGAATAGCCATTTCAGCTAGGAAGTCTGGGTCGTCAACGTATGGAAGCTCCATTAATGCACTACCCTCTAACCCCATGTCCTGCGGTCTGACCCTCCAGCAGTGGAGGCACATGTTCCAGCACCACAGTACTGAGGGCGAGAACTGTATGCACCTATGTGACTCTATGCCGTAGAACTTACACTTATAGCAGAACCTCCCCTCAACCAGTGCGTTGTGAACCCACAGGCACTTCTTGACGGCTGAGTGACTACCTATTAGGTGGTACTTCTGTGCCCTCAACCTCCTGAAGGCCAGGGTCAGAGGCTCATGCATACCTGTAATACCTTTCATTTCGCTCCAAGAACTTACTTGTCTTCCAAGTCTTATAAACTAAGAAGGATGTAGTTTAATGTAGTGGAGAGTGGAAATGAAGTCAGCAATAATATGCCACGGTGACTGCGACGGGATCATCTCAGCCTTCCTCTACATAAAGCATTACTTAATGGACTCGTACCCGAAGAACGTGCAGCTAATATTTACGCAGCCGTGGAGGGCGCAGATCGATGCGAGGAAGCTGATGAAAGACCTAAACCAGGTCGTAGTACTTGACCTAGCACTTAGCAGGGAGTTCACGAACTTCCTCAAGAACCTGCTCGGCAGGATAAACAGGCTGGTAATTATTGACCACCACGTCAGCTCCAGGGAGTATGAGTCAGAGCTTGATGCCGGAGGGAGAACTAAAGTCATACTCGCTAAGGCACCCTCAACCCCCAGACTCATGATTGAGTCACTGAAACCTATAGTTAACCCCTACGAGGAGTTCCTTATCGACGTAGCTGACGTCTGCGAAGGAAATGAGTCGAGGGGTGAGGAAGTAACTAGGGTTGCTGACCTCATCAAGCTATCAATAGCTAGGGACCCCGGAGACATAGACTACCTAACACACGTCGTCAACGTAATGCTTAAGGGCCAGAATGTAAGCAATGACCTAGAGATCGTTAGGAGAGCTAAGATAGCTAAGTTCTTACTTCACAGGTTACTTAAAGTAATGGCTGACAGGTCCCTTGAAGTCGCTGGAGCTAAGATAGCTTCCCTGGACCTTCCTGAATCAAGGATATTCGCAGGTCTTCTCGGGGTGGCAGCTACGGAGTTCGCTAAGATGAATAAGTCAGATGTCGTGCTGGTGAGGAGGGAGGAGGGGAAGGTAGTAGTTACTGTTAGGTCACTCAATGACAGGGCATTCAGGGTCTGCAGGGAACTGACTAACAGGGTGGGAGGAAGGTATGGCGGACATGCTGAGGCAGCATCTGCAACATTGCCCGACCTAGCACTAAGGGAGGCTATATCAATTATTTCTGAGGTACTCAAGAATGTCCCTAAGTAGGGTCGAGTACCTGCATGATGTCTCCCCGGAGGAGCTACAGTACCTGATCAGGAAGTGGTTCAGAACCGCTACATTAATCGTAGTCGCTAAGTGTAGAATACATTACAAGGGCAGAGCATCTAGTGAGGCCGGGGAGGCCTCCAGACTAGTGATAATTAAGGAGGATGGCACAGTCCTAGTACATGAGGGCACGGGCCGTGAGCCGATCAATTGGCAACCTAAAGCACGTGTGCTCGTCCGGGTGGTTAAGGACAGAGCTGAAATAGTCGCTATTAGAAGTAGGCCGAGGGAGGAGCTCAGAATAGAGATCTTAGAGCACTCCTCAGTACTTATAACTAGGTTAACTACGGCTAAGTTCATACTAGAGAAGAGTGAGAAGGATCTTGTTGATAAGATAGCCTCTAACCCATCTCTAATCGAGGAAGGTGCCCTGCTAGTCGCTAGGGAGGTTACGACGCCGCACGGAAGAATAGATGTGATGCTTAGGGGGAGGAATGGCGAAGTAGTAATTGTTGAGGTCAAGAGGTCACTGGCTGACGTGGACTCCGTGTACCAGTTGAGGAGGTACATAGAGTACTATAAGTCACTGGGAGTAAGTGCCAGAGGGGTTGTAGCAGCACCCAAAATCAGTCCTAAAGCACTGAAGTTGACGTACAAACTAGGGTTGAGATACGTAAAAATTGAGGTCTGACACGGCATTACCCCAAGGCCTAGGCGCCGTCCCACCCTGCATCTAACGCGTCTTCATTAAGGTTAAATATTAATTAGCACATGCGTAAATCTGGAGTGGGTGCTGAAGTGCACGGTGAATCCAATGCAAACATAGGTGTTGAGGAGTATGACCAGGAAGTCAGGAAGTTGCTGGATAGACTCACTGAAGAGTTAATGCACAGCAGGGGTGCTGAAGGAAACCCCTGTTGCAGAGTCCTTAACAGGAACTTCAGTGAAGTAGGAAGTGCTGGTGAGCTACGTGAGCTGATCAGGCAGTGCAAGGTTGTCTTCATAAACTTTTACTCGACTTACTGCCCTCATTGCATGGTTTTCGACAGGGTCTTCAGAACCGTGGGTGCTAGGTACTCGAGGAACGCCCTCTTCATCAGAGTTAACGTAATGGTAAGTCCCGATATAGCCGTGGCTTTCTACGTCATGGGTGTCCCGACAACAGTAGCTATCGTGGATGGTGCTGAGGTTGACAGAGTTATTGGTCTAGTACCGCCACGTGATTTCGACGTATTTGTAAGGAGGGTTATTGAGTCACACCCTTGTAATGAGTAGTCTGCCGTAGTTGAGAGTTCCGGTTAGGTCCAGGTAAAAAGAACATTAAGTTCTTAAGACATATCTACTTTCTGGTGGTCTCTGTGGGTGAGCTACGTGAGCTGCCTGTAGTTGTATTAGTTACTGTCCCTAATAGGGACATAGCTGAGAAAATAGCTAACGTTCTTGTGGGCGAGCACATAGCAGCCTGTGTCAACATAGTTTCTGGTGTGGTGTCTGTATACTTCTGGGAGGGGAAGATTTGCAGAGATGAGGAGCTTTTACTAATTATTAAGACTAGGGCCTCACTCATGGGTAAGGTAGTTGATGCTGTACGCCAGCTACACCCCTACACGGTCCCGGAGATCATTGCCTTACCAATTACTTCGGGGTTTGAGAGGTACATTAAGTGGGTGGAGGACGTAACTTTGGAAAACTGAGTTATGGTTATTGGAGGGACTGAAATAGGTGGCTACAATGCGTGAAGACGTACACTTACGCAGAGAGGTAGAACTTATTGACTCACACATACACCTTCATGAGTACGGAAGTGATGTAGGCAGGTACTGCGGGAACTCCCGCCTCCACATGATAGCTGTGTCAGATGACCTCGACTCATCTAAACGTACTCTTGAATTAGGTAGCACCTGCAGTAACGTCATACCTGCTGTAGGGATCCATCCTTGGAGTATTAGTGAAGGAGCTGACAGGTACTTAAGCCAAGTACTCGAGCTGGTTAATGCGGCTACCTTCATAGGTGAGGTAGGGCTCGACAAGATCTTCGTTCCTCAGACCTACGAGAGGCAGTTAACCGTCTTCAGAAAATTCCTCGAAGCAGCTAGGGATGCAGGGAAGGGTGTGTCAGTCCATGCAGCTGGTGCCTGGGTAGATGCTCTGAGAGAACTTGAAAGATATGATGTTAAGGTAGCCGTGATCCATTGGTACACAGGCCCGACTGATCTTCTGAATACTATAAAATCTTTAGGCTACTACATAGGTGTTAACCCAGCCATAAAGATACAGAAAAAGATGAGGAATGTAGTCAAGGCAGCACCACTCGAAATACTTCTAACAGAGTCAGACGGACCCTACACATACAGGAACCTTAAGTTAGGTTCTGAATTAATAAATGACACAATTAAAATTATTGCTGAGCTAAAGGGGATCAGTGAGGATGAGGTCTCTAACACTATTAAGCAGAACTTCATGTCTATGCTGAAGAAGTTGCGGTGACAGCGACATATTGCGAATCACCTTAAGTACCTAAAAAGTCCTGGCTCTACTTCGTGATGACTGACCTAGGACTGACTCATGATGAACCACGCAGACACTGAGTGCTCTAAAACTATTGAGTTATTAACCTGTCCACTAGTGGTTGTAGGGCGTAGTTTTTGGGTAGAATAGGAGTTGCTGTTGTTGGCGCTGGTGCTTGGGGGAGGAACATAGTTAGAGCTCTCAAGGAGTTGGAGACTGAAGGATTAGTCGGGGTAGAAGCTATAGTTGATGCTGATGAAGAGAGGGCCAGGTCGGTTGCGGAAGAATTCAATATCTCTACATATTCCACGGACGTACTTGAAATACCCTCTAAGGGCGTTCCAGCCGCGGTAGTAGCGGTCTCAATAGACCAGCTCCCGGTTATATCTAAAGCACTTATTGAGAGGGGTGTCCACGTATTTGTCGAGAAGCCTGTGTCAACAAGGTCTGTCGATATCTTGGAGTTAATTGAGCTTGCTAAGGTCTCAGGTGTTATTACTCAGCCGGGTTTCATAGTGAGGTTCGACCCAGTATCTAAGAAATTGAAGGAGTTCCTCAGCCTATACGGTCAGGTGAAGTACGTTATTTTTAGGAGGTTGTCGAGAAGACCTAAGCACAGGCAGAGGTTCCCCATAGTTTTCGATCTAATGGTGCACGATATCGACTTAACGCAATACCTCCTAGGTAGGAGGGAGTGGAGAGTCTTATCAGTGAACGCTATAGAGTTCACGGAAGCCGCAACCCACACGCTGGAGGTCTTAGTCAAGTATGGAAGGACAGTAATAACCTACATAGCTGACGGCCTGCTCCCCGTGAAGGTGAGGGAGATTGACGTAGCTACTGATAGAGCCTATATTAGAGGGGACTTCAAGGCCTGCAAAGTAATCGTTGAGACACCCCAGGGCATGAACTCTCATGAAGCCCGCGGTGAAGAACCTCTAAAAGAGGAGCTCAGGGCGTTCATCATGAGAGTAAGAGGGTTTAACGTGAGGGAGGCACCTACTCTTGAAGATGCTTATGAGGCAGTACGTATTGCTGAGGAAATATTTAGACTAGAAAAACACTAGGCCAATATAGTTAGCACGTGTAAGGTATTGGGTATTCTTAAGAAAGCCTTCAAGATATTTTCACTTGCTGTTCGAGACTTCGCTGATGGATTTTCAGTACGTTTAAAAGGAAATTGAATTTTGTGATAGGTGAGTTAACAGCTATTTAGCTTGAGTACGGGTACCCAATAAACCTTATATAAGCATACAACAAAAAATATTCGGTGTTTAACATGCCCGCACGCAAAAGAGTAATCATAGTTGGGGCGGGAGGCAGAGATTTCCACAACTTTAACGTGTACTATAGGGACAATCCTGACTATGAGGTTGTGGCATTTACTGCTGCACAGATCCCTGGTGTTGAGAGGAGGAGGTACCCCCCTGAGTTAGCAGGTGAATTATACCCTGAAGGAATACCCATCTACCCTGAGTCCGAGTTGGATAGGCTGATCAGGCTCTACCATGTAGATGAGGTTGTGCTGTCCTACAGCGACCTCCCGTACGAGGAGGTAGGCAGGATCGCTTCAATAGCTCTAGCTAATGGTGCTTCATTCAAGCTCCTATCACCTAGGGAAACCATGATCTCTTCATTCAGACCAGTAATTGCTGTCACGGCTGTCAGAACCGGCGCAGGAAAGTCAACAGTGTCTAGGGCCGTTGTTAGGGAGTTGGTGAGGCGTGGACTTAAGGTAGTGCCTGTGAGGCACCCGATGGCTTACGGAGACCTAAGTAAGATGGTGGTGCAGGTCTTCAAGAATTACGAGGACCTGGGCAAGTGGGGCGTCACAGTAGAGGAGAGGGAGGAGTATGAGCAGTACATAAGGATGGGACTCCCGGTACTTGCAGGAGTGGACTACGGGAAGGTTTTGAGGGATGCTGAGAAGTTAGGTGACATCATTCTGTGGGATGGAGGCAATAATGACTTCCCGTTCTACAGGTTCGATTACCTAATAACCGTAGCTGACGCCATGAGGCCTGGGCAGGAGGTTGGGTCTTACCCTGGTGAGGTAAATACTAGGTTAGCTGATGTCATCATAGTGAATAAGGTTTCACAAGCAAGTAAAGAGAACGTAGATAAGGTAGTCAAGAATGTCAAGGAGGCTAACCCGAGGGCGAAGGTAGTACTAGCTGACATGGAGGTAGTTATTGAGAAGCCTGAGCTGGTGGAGGGTAAGAAAGCACTCGTTATCGAAGACTCCCCGTCAGTAACTCATGGAGGACTCCCCTATGGCGCTGGCTATGTAGCAGCTAAGAAATATGGTGCTGCGGAAATTGTTGATCCAAGACCATATGCTGTAGGAGTAATTAAGAAGATGTTTGAGGAATACCCGCACATGGCTGAGGTACTACCATCGACAGGGTACACACCTGATCAGCTGAGGGACCTGAAAGAGACCATAAGGAGAGCTAACGCCGACGTAATAATAATTGGCTCACCAGCAGATATAAGCAAGCTAATTAAGATCGATAAGCCTTACGTTAAGGTTACGTGGGAGCTAAAGATAATTGAAGGACCTTCGATGAAGGAGATAGTAGATGAGTTCTTAGAGAGGGCTAAAGTACGCATGTAAATTTTTACATGCACAATCTTCCTCACCTTATTACTGATATGACACTGCAGTATAGCAATTAATTTCCAATTAGGCTTAACATATATTAGAGTGAACGCCATGGAGAATAAAGGAAGTGATAGTTCTAAGTTAATTAGAAGCTACTTGAGAGTTCTATTACTTAACTTCTACAGGTTTTTCAGTAAGGACTGCGTATTAAATTCTGACGGCAGGAAGTTACTTAATGACATAGCTCGAGAAGTAGCTAAGTGCGAGCCTCATCTAATGGAGTTGGTTAAGAAGGTGAGGAAGAATCCTACACTTGAGAACATACTGAAATTAACCAAAGAGTTCCTAAGCGAGGATGAGATCTCAGAGGTAATCGACCTTGGTGTATATGGTTCTGTGAGCAGCTACAAATACAGGGCCTGCGAAAAGTGCTAGCTCCGTCTCAGATGTAGTTCTTTAAGTTAATTACCTTCCTGCTCTACTTCACTACGGTGGCCACATGTTGGACGAACTTAAGAATATTCCGCGGCGTAACTTACGTAGCCTTATCAATAAGCTCGAAACCAAAAATCTTGGTGCAGTGCTGGTCGCTTGGGAAAGCAATGTCTTCTATTTAACTGGCCTTCCTAAGCCGTCAAGTAGCTACTTACTCATCTTAAGAGGTGAGAACCCGAAACTACTTGTCCCCGCACTAGATTACTGGAGAGTTAGTGACTCTGTGAAGGGATTTGAAGTAGTTCCTTATGCTTCATACCAGATGCCAGCAGTAGAAGTCAAGGTATTAACTAAGAAGCTCCATGAGTACGTAGTCGACGAATTAACATCAAGAAACATAAAGAGCTTGGGTATTGACTTAAGCTATACTACCTTACTAGGTAGTAAAGTAGAGTCGAGAGCCAAGGAAAAGGGTATTGAGGTTAAGGACATAGGTGACCTAATAACTGACATGAGGTCTATTAAATCTGACGAAGAAGTCAACTTGATGAGGATGGCCCTAGAAATTACTGAGGAGGCATTATGGAGAGGGTTAGAGATAGTCAAGCCAGGAGCCAAGGAATGTGAGGTAGCTGCTGAAATTGAGTACGTTATTAAGTCTAGAGGAGCTGAGGGGCTGGCATTCGACACAATAGTTGCTTCGGGACCTAATGCTGCATACCCTCACGCAATACCGGGTACTAAGGAGGTCAGGGACGGAGAGACCGTAGTTATTGATGTAGGCGCTAAGTACTGCGGCTACTGCGCAGACATAACCAGGACAGTAGTTGTAGGTAGTCCGCCACCAGAGGTAAAGAAGGTTATCGAGGCAGTAAATGAAGCAGTACTCAATGCTATAGATAAGGTAGATGACGGAGTGAAGGCTGAGGAAGTAGATGAAGCAGCGCGGTCGACACTAAGGAAGTATGGGCTAGATAAGTACTTCATTCACTCAACAGGTCACGGCGTCGGAATCGAAGTACATGAAAAACCTAGGCTAGGTAAGGGTAGCAGTGAGGTAGTAAAGAAGGGCATGGTAATAACTATAGAGCCTGGAGTGTACTTACATAAGCGCTACGGAGTCAGAATAGAAAATATGGTATTAGTTAGGAAGAACCGTGGAGAAGTACTAAATAAGAGACCCAATATCATTTAGTACGCAATTTAACTTCAATTAATTTCAATTGAATATTTTCAGTCATTCCCTACTCTTAATTCTAAGCAAGCACTACGCATCGCTACATGCTTTAGCTGGTTAAAATTTGTAACCAATTTATAAATTGGTTACAAATCCTTACATTGGTAATCGGTATAGGTAAGAAGATAGTTATTGAGGTACTAGGTTCAGCACCTCCATGCCCTAAGTGCAGGAAGACTCACGAAGTAGTTGAGGAGGCAGTTAAGGAATTGAGCATTACGATGTAACTGAGGTTCTTAAGCTGGATGCTAAGTCACTTGAGGTTATTTCTAAGTATGAGATTGTCTGATACCTGCAGTTGCTGTCAATAACATCATTAGGATATCTGGCAGAGTACCGAACAAGGAGGAAATCAAAAACATCCTCAAGGAGGTAGTTACTGAGTACACAATGCGGTAGAGCCGGCTGGGGGGCTCACTATCCATGGATGGCTTTAGCGCACCAGTCATAGGAAAGGATATATTAGGTCGGCTGATCCGCGATTTCTCAGGTAGTAAGTGGTGGGAATACCCAGGAAGGAGATGCCTTGGTATCCGAGAATAGATTACGACCGATGTATTGGCTGCGGCATCTGCTTCTTAACATGCAGTGGTTAGGTGGTATATGACTGGGACTTCAGTTCGATGAAACCCGTTGTAGCGCAACCTACAACTGCATGATCGGGTGCGATACGTGCGCTAAGTTATGTCCTAGGGATGCGATAATATTCCCGCACTTAAGTGAGCTGAGGGCTTTACGTGATAGAAGTAACGCTATGACCTAGACTAGGAGAGCGCTTGAGGATCTAGCTGTTTCGGAGGTTGAAGGTGTATATGGTTAAAAATGTTTTAGCTGTAATGAACTGTATTCTTACTTATTCTTTGTATTCTTTTAGGGCTTTCTCAACAAGCTGCATGTATGCTAGGCTTGGGCCCCCGCCCATTAGTACGGCAACCCAGCTGGCTTCACGGATCTCTTCAGGGGTGGCACCAGCGTCTAAAGCATTCTTAACGTGGAAGGCTATGCACCACTCACAGTGGGCGGCGATACTGAGTGCTATCGAGATCAGCTCTTTTGTCTTCGTGTCAAGGGCGCCAGGCCCCTCAACAACATGTACAAGATCCATGAAAGCCTTAACCTGCTTTGGGCTTGTCTTTCCCCACTCTTCAAGGGATTCGGAAAACTCTTTAAGACGCTCCTTCAACATGGCTTATCACCTTGATAGTCTTTAGGGTAGAAAAATAAACCTTTCTTTAAGTTGGCCCAGCACCACTAGCCCTCGGGAAGTACTGAGGAATGAGGAATTATTTAAGAGAAACCGTAGGGTGTTTTTCACGCACATCGTTGCTACCAGTTATTTTGGCTGTTTTATTGAGGTTTGCTGTCTATCTCGTTCTCCCTTTAACCAGTCGCCCTAGATGTAGGGGAATCACTAGCTGTTCATGCATGCTATATATCATGTAACCCTATAGTAAGGTTGGTTGAGCTAACTGATGTTTTAGATGTTGCTCAGATAGCTAAAATATATAGAACCTCAACGTAAATCATGAGTTAATAATCTTTATAATATGTGGAATGAGGAATGTAACTCCCATAGCCTGTTTAGAACTATGTCATAATGAAATAGATCATGCACAATCCATTAAATTATCCTAAGTATGTCGGCACGGTGAGGGTAGATAATGCCAGAAAAACTAAAATTCACTTGCTTTCAAGTTGTCGGGCATGAATACCTTAATTCAGCTGCCTATATGCGGGGATAGAAAGAAACCCTGTAGCATAATTACATTACAACAGGTACAGCAGGATTGATTAGACGGATACTTGAGATCCTCAATAACAGCACTTAAAGGGAGGTAGTTAAATATTATAAAATTATCTAAATTTATTACGCCCTAAATGCAGTGGCTTACTTGCAGTCGCGTGAGCTAACTCACTTACTAGCTCTGAGTACGTTGGGTGGGACATGATTACTTTCTCTAAATCACCTGCTGTTAGGTTGCTTGCAACAGCTACAGCTAGCGTATGAATTACTTCTGAAGCGCCATTGCCTACTACGACCGCGCCCAGTATTTTCTTCGTTCCTTCCTCTACAAGGAGCTTAGCAAAACCTTCAGGTGTCCGGGTCAGTCTCGTGTAGTCTCTTGAGAGTGCCGAGTACGGGAACTTAACAACCTCATATCTCACACCCCTTAACTTAGCCTGAGTCTCATCAAGTCCGACCATACCTATCTCCGGGTCACTGAAGACTACTGAGGGCACTGGCTCCCTCGGTAGCTCTGTCTTGCCCTTAGCTATCACTTCAGCAGCAATCAGTCCTTCCCTAGATGCTTTATGAGCTAGGAAGGGAGAACCGACAACATCGCCAGCAGCGTACACGTTCGGTATAGACGTCCTCATAAACTCATCTACGACCACAGCCCCCTTACTGGTGACTTCAACACCTACCTCCTCGAGGCCTATGCCAGAGCTGTTAAGCTTCCTACCCACAGCTAGCAACACCTTATCCACCTTAACTTCCTTTGCTTCACCGCCTTCCTTCTTAACTATTCTTGCAACTAACCCACCATTTCTTTCATCGATCGACTTCAGTACTGATGATAGCATCAGGTCGATTCCATACTTCCTTAAGTACCTAGCGATTACCTGCGACACATCCTCATCAAACGTGGGTAGGGGTCTCTCAAGAATCTCAACTATGTGTACCTCAACACCTAACCTGGCCAGCGCCTGCCCCAGCTCAACACCTATTACACCAGCACCCACTATCAGGATAGATGAAGGTAGCTCACTTAGCTCAAAGAACTCCCTGTTACTTATTACCCTCACACCATCCACGCTGACTCCAGGAATTGATGCTGGGTCAGACCCCGTAGCCACCAAAATATTCTTTCCCTCAATCACCCTCCTACCTTCAGTACCCTCAACAATTACCTCATTCCTACTCTTAAGTCTCCCAACACCCTCAATAATGTCTGCCTCACTAAGCAGGTACCTGACCCCCTCCCTGCACCTGAGCACAACCCTCCTAACCCAGCTCATCAACCTACGTGAGTCAACGGACTTTAGCTCCAAGTTAACTCCTGCGACCCTACTCACACTGGGTAGGTGTGAAGCGTGTGAAGCCTCAATCAATGCCTTAGAAGGTATGCAACCCCAATTAGTACACTCACCACCCAGGAACTTCTTCTCGACAACAGCTACTTTCAGACCTTCCTTAATCATCCTCAGAGCCGCCACGTACCCTGCAGGACCGCCACCCAGGACTAATACATCATACACTGCAGGCACCAAGATCCACTTAGGGGCACCTAAAAATTCCTTCCTGCCCACTCTGTAGTATCAGAACCTATAGAGGAGTTCGAAGCTCAAACCATGCAGCACGCATAAAACACGCTACCTAAGCTACCTCTCTTATGTCCTTAGCTACTACTTCAGCTACTTTCTTACCCGACAGTAGCATACCACCGAATATAGGCCCCATACGCGGGATCCCATACAATTTCGCGACCGCCATCCCCGCAGCGTAGAGTCCTGGAGCCACCCTGCCTGTTCTCTCAACAATCAGTCTCTCACCAACAGATGCCTCAGCAGACTTCTCACCCTTTAGTGACACCCCCAGCTCCGGCACCTTCTTAGAGACGACAGCGAGTACTTCAGCATCATGCCCTGTAGCGTCAACAACCGCCCTAGACCTAATGAATACTGGGTCAACATGAAGTCCACTCAAAGGTATTGCTGTCCAAGTTAATGCTACACCACAAACCCTGAGCGGGTTCTCCGAGATCACTACATCCTCTACCGTAGCGCCAAGCAGGAATCTAGCTCCAGCATCCAGTGCCCCGACAGCTAACTTGACTTCAAGCTCAGCAGCATCAACTACATAAAGCCCCTTCTCAACCTCATCATACCTTACGTTAAACTCCCTCAAGATCTCCTGGGCCGGAGATTCAACCAGCACCTTGTGAAATAAATTCCCTCCCCCTCCGATTCCACCACCCACACTTAGTCTACGCTCAATTATCAGTACCTTGAACCCTTCTTCAGCTAAGTACTTAGCCGCTGTCATGCCTGAAGGGCCTGCACCAACAATAACTACGTCTACGTCAGTGAATTTAGCCCAGTCTTCAGCACTCTTAAGGACGATGTACTTAGTTATTAAGTCCTCCCTAACCTCTCTCACACGTGACACCCACTCATAAAATACAGCAGACTAATTATAAGACTATGCCTATTAAAAACACATGAACTTATATCTACAGCATTGAGAGATCTTGGGTGATACGTATTAGTGGGGGTCCTTGTGGTGAGAAGGTAAGTCATTACACGGAAGTTAAGTCAGCCCTAGTTCCACCTGATGCAGCTGAGAAGACATACATTCGGTGGCTGATCAGTAAGAAAGATGGAGCACCTACATTTGCCATGAGGTTATTTGATGTTGAGGCTGGAGGGAAAATAGCTCCCCACTACCACCCCTGGGAACACGAGATATTCATTCTTGAGGGAGAGGGTAGAATAAGGATCGGTAGCAAGTGGTATGACTTCACTAAGGGCTCATTCATATATGTACCGCCTAATGTAGAGCACGAGTACATTAACACAGGCAACGGTACTTTGAGATTTATTTGTGTGATCCCGAACGAACCATCAACTACCGAGAAAGGCCCGCTGAAGTGCTGAGCTTTAAGAAAAATTAGATAATTATTTTTCCTCACTAGTGTTAGGATTATGAGGTAGTTGAGATGATTCTGGTATGGCGTAATGAAGAGTCCTCAATAAGGTATGTTGAGGGAGCAATAATCTCAGCTTTAAGACTTAAGAGATTCTGGCGTAGGAGAGGACTGAGCGAGGATGAAGCCATGAAGCGTGCTGTGAAGCAGGCTATAGGCATGATTAAAGTCAGCGGGCTCAGCGAGAGGGACGTAATCTCAACACTTAAAGAACTTAAGAGAATGACTGAGTCAGTACTGGAGCAGATGGGGAAATAAAGGAGTTATTTTTAGTAGTGTCGTTTGCCGTACTTACTGTCTTATTTTACCGGGTGATGTATTATACAGTTTCTGCGGTAAGGTCTCTAGCCAATCAACACATCTTGCTAGAAGAGTGTGAGGTAGCTGTCGAGCCTAACGGCACGAGGCTTCATCTACGAAGTTGTATATTGTGATTCTGTGGCACAGCTCTCACTAACTCGCAGAATTTTCTGTGGTACAGTAAAGATTTAAAGAAGTGACATAGCAATTCGAAGTACTTGAGCGTCCACTGATTACACTAAACTAATTGCTTGTAACCGTTCTAACTCTCTGCTACTTTCATAATTTTTGATGTATGTGTAGTGGAGGGCATTCCTGTCTCAGGGTTCATTGACGGGCTTTCAGGGGGAACGGTACTCCCCACTTCTATCTGATTCCTTAGCCCGTTCTTTCGGGCTTTTCTCACCGCCCACCCCACATCCCGGGCAGAACATATTTGAATAAAATAATCCTTAATTTATAAAGGCTTCGACGTTACAAAAGTCATCGTATATCACGAAATACAACATAATATGTTTCTGCCCATAGTGCATGCTATAGCTCCTGGGCCCAGAGCTAGGGCTGGAGGTTCTGTTATTCATTCCTACAAGGAACTTTTAATTAAGTTTCTTCAATTATAATAAGTGAGGTGTCGTAAATGAAGAAAATTTCTGGGCGGGTTGTGGCTAGATTACTTCACCCTAGGCCAGCCTGTATAGTAATAGCTAAGTCAAGAAATGGCTGGGTAAATGGTTGCACCGTGGCCTGGACCACCCCCGTTAATGCTGAACCAGCCATAGTAGCTATTTCTCTAGCTTACAAGAGACTTACATACCAGTACCTGAAAGAGTCAGGTGAGTTCACTATTAATGTCTTACCCAAAAGGATGATTAATTCGGTTCACTACGTGGGTGTGGTGTCAGGTAGGGAAGTTGAGGATAAGCTCGGGAGAGCTGGCTTCAGGTTGAAGGAGTCTGAGGTTATTAAGACGCCAGGTATTGAGGGAGCGCTGGCAATTCTTGAGTGCAGGGTGAAAGACGAGGTAAAGTACCCGGATCATGCGCTAATAACTGGGGAAGTAGTTCATGCTGTAGCTGACGAAAAGTACTTTACGGAATCTCATTATTCTGAGTTAGCTGAGGTACTTCTACACGTCGGCGGAGACACTTATACAGTGCCCGGGACATATGCTCAAGCCAAGGAGCAGACACCTACCTAATGAACTTCCTCATCACATCCCCCAACCTCAACCTAACGGCTCCTAAAGGGAAATCAAATTTCCTCAGTACTTCCCTAGCTTTAAGCAACACCTCATTTTTCCTTGGGCTCAGTTCAATCATGAACTTAACTCCATAAACCAGCGTGTAAACTGCATGAATATACATTCCAGCCAGGGCCAGAAGCCCGTCGAGTACAGTAGGGGACTCAAAGCACTTCCTAGAAGCTATCCCCACCTTAATTGCTAGGAATAAGAGTAGTGTAAGATAAGATACCAGCAATAATACAGGTATGATAACTAGAGGGTGTACGAGAACCTGAGCAAGAAATATTAGGAGCCCTGCAATTGCGGGTGATAGAGCAAATAATGTCCATAGAGGGAAGTCTACAGGCAACTTTAAGCCCGCGACAAGCGCACCCTCCACAACACCTCTCATCCTAGCTCTCTGCCATGAAGTGACCCCCTTCAACGTCTTTGGCATAGATACCTTGACTACTGCGTCATCTCTGTAGCAGAACCTCCTGCCCTTCATGAGGGCTAGCAGGCTGAAGTAAAAGTCGTCACCTCTGAATACGGGCGGGTAGGTCACTAAGTTAAACACACCGGTACGTGTTGCCTCGTTATTTCCGGGTGCGTGTGTTCTCCTAATAAAACTAAATATCACATGGAAACTGTGGTACCAGTAGAGCATCCTGCTCCAGATAGAGACATTCCGCACCACAGACCTCCCAGATACTATGTCGCACCCGTCCCTCAGGGCTTCAACCAAGTTATACACGTAAGCACTCGAATACTCGTTCTCGGAGTCACCCCAGATGATGGCCTCATACCCGTTATCCATGGCGTACCTGACGGCCTCAACCCTGGCAGGCCCTACACCACCCCTGACGTCCTGAACCTTAAACTTCACGCAAGAATACCTACTTGAGAACTCCTCAACAACCCTCGCCGACCCATCCCTAGAGCCACCATCAAGAATTAGAACATCGAAGCACTCACATATTCTACACCCTACCTGACGACTTAATGAGTCAAGACACCTCCTCAAGCCTTCAGCATTATCCTTATTCATAACGACTAGTAATACCTTCCCCATTTACAACCATTTAATGTAGGTAATACCCCAGAAATATAACCATTTTCCCAGGTGTCTATTAATCAAGTAGCATTAACCGGGTAATACTTAAGTTAGGTGGTGCTGAAGCCCTTTTACATTAACTAAATTAAACATATATCGACGATCCCGCACTTAAGCTGGCAGGATATGGTGCTTTTACGGGGAATACTCAGTTTTTACACATTAGTTAATTTAGTTAATGTATATCTGCAACGAACCCGAAGTTAATACTAGTGAGATTAAGACATTTTTTAAAGTCATGACTTGACTTTAATAGTGAGGTGCATGAGCCGACATGGCTGAATCAAAACTCGTAGTAGGATTCATTATCACCATAATAATTGTTGGTATGGCAGCATGGTATGCAGGATCTCAAACCGCAGCACCAGCAACCTCTACTAGGCTACCACCATCAGTAACTACTGTGACGACCACAGTGACAGAGACAGCTGGTGCAGGAGCCACAGTAACTACTACAATAACCGTAACTGAAACACCCACAACTACTGGGGCACCATCAGCTTGGACCCCGCCGAAAAAGATTAGGGCTGCTTGGGTTTACGTAGGCCCCATCGGGGACTTTGGCTGGACTTATCAGCATGATGTAGGCAGGAGAGTAGTGCAGGCGATATTTAAGGACTGGCTGGAGACTACATACGTTGAGAGCGTGAGTGAGGCTAAGCTTAAGGAGGTTATCGAGACTCTCATAGCTAAGGGCTATAACGTGATATTCACGTCGTCCTTCGAATTCATGGACGGCACGCTTGAGGAGGCTAAGAAGCACCCTGACCTACTCTTCTTCCACTGCAGCGGCTACAAGAGATTGAAGAATATGGGCACGTACTTTGCTGACCTAGTTCAGGTCTACTACCTCAACGGCTTAATGGCTGGAGCACTGACTAAGACAGGGCACATAGGGTATGTGGCGTCATTCACGATACCTGAGGTGGTCAGACACATTAACGCATTCGCTATAGGGGCTAAGGAGGTTGGTGAGCAGTTAGGTAAGGACATTAAAGTCTACGTTATCGAGATCGGCGCTTGGTTCGCTCCCGACAAGGCCAGGGAGGCAGCCAGAACACTCGTTGAGAGATATAATTGCGACGTCCTAGCATTTACTGAAGACTCAACAGCAATAATTCAGTTCGCTCAAACATGGACCCAGCAGCACCCTGACCACCCAGTCTATGTGTTTAGCCACTACAGCCCCGGTTACGCATACGGACCTGATGTAGTAGTTAGTGGACAACTGGTCAGGTGGGAGGTGATCTACGCTGACATTCTATCTAAAATACATGCTGGAATACTGACGCCAAATAACCTCGACAAATTAGATTACTGGTACCTTCTAGACAGCGGTGCCGTAGACCTGGCATGCCACATGTCCCTGGACGGCAGCATAATGCACATTAACCCGAAGTTCGTCCCAGTGCTAAAGAACATAAAGATTAAGGATAAAGTAACTGGAAGTGATACAAACGTTTATGACCTGGTAATGAGCAGGTACTACCAGATGAAGGACGCGCCAATGCTCACACCTCTGGAGGCTGTAGAACCCCACAAGTACGAGAATCTCACAGTCATAAACATTGCTGAGGAGTCAGGGAAGGAAGAGAAGTACATGATCGCTTTATTCCATGTCTTCACAGGACCCTTAGACGGCTACATGAAGGACGACCCAAGTAAGAAAGTACACATACCAGAAGGTGTCGTATTAGGTCATGACGAGCTGTGGACTATGCAGTGGTTTGTTGACTGGGTTGTCTATCTTGGCAGGGGCTGAGTAAGTTACTGGTAATGGGCTGAGGGAGTTGGTTTGACACTCCTCAAGACCTACAAAAAGGATTTTTCCTCAAAAAATAAACCACCAGTTGTTTCAGTGGTAGGGATCTCAAAGAAGTTCCCTGGCTCTATAGCACTTGATGGTGTTGACTTCACTATCTTAGAAGGCGAGGTCCACGCATTACTTGGTGAGAATGGGGCAGGAAAGACAACACTGGTTAAGATCCTGTACGGGATATACGTACCTGACAGAGGGGAGATATACGTTAGGGGTAGGAAAGCACAAATCAACTCACCTAAGGAGGCGATAAGGCAGGGCATAGTCATGGTTTCACAAGTACCTCAGTTAATTGATAAGTTAACCGTAGCTGAGAACCTTATTTTGGGGCTGGAAAAATACGGCTTCATAACTAGAGTAGGGAAAGTCAGATACTTCATTAGGGAGAAGAGCAGGGAAGTAGGTATTGAGGTCGACCCTGACACCGAGGTATGGAAGCTAAGCTACACGCAGAAGCAACTGGTCGAGCTACTCAGGGCTCTACTACTTAATGCTAAAGTACTCCTGCTGGATGAGGCAATAACCTTCTTACCATTGATTGAGAAAAAGAAATTCTATAAATTCATCAGGGACTTCGCCAACAAGAGTGGTTCAGTAATACTGATAACCCATAAGATCTATGAGGCCCTGGAAGTAGCTGACAGGATCACCGTACTGAGACTCGGCCGTGTAGTAGGTACCGTGCCAAGAAGTAAGGTGTCACCCGATGTTGTTAGGAAAATGATGTTCGCTGAGAGGTCGTCTCAAGTAACATACGAGAGGCTACCTATGTCGACACCTAGGGAGTCAGCCGCACTTGAGATTAGTGACCTGTGGGTGATGGGTGACCACGGCGACCACGCAGTTAGGGGCGTAAGCTTGACTTTAAGGGCTGGCGAGGTCATGGGTATAGCGGGTATTGCTGGTAATGGTCAGAAGGAACTCATTCAGGCTATAGTTGGGTTGAGGAGGGTGGAGAAGGGCAGGATAAGGCTTTACTCAGAAGACATAACGAACAGGAGCGTAAGTAAGGTCAGGATTAGGGGTGTGGGCTACATACCTGACCAGCCAGCTAAGTACGGACTGTCACTCGAGAACAGTATTGAAGAAAACCTAGCCATGCTTCCATCGCTAACTAACAGGCTGATAAATTGGGGTAGCATCAGGGATCTAGCCCGCAAACTGATTAAGGAATTCAACATCATGACACCCTCACCCAAGACCCCGGTTAAGTTCCTCTCAGGAGGAAATATAATGAAGGTACTTGTGTCTAGGGAATTACTTGTAGCTAGGAGGCTGCTGGTAGCGTACAACCCCACTAGGGCATTGGATGAGGTTACAGCAATAATGGTCAGGAAGATTATTAAGGAAAAAGCGAGCACGGAAGGCATAGGTGTATTAGTAGCTTCTGAAGATCTTGACGAGATCCTCCAGATCAGTGACAGAATAGCTGTAATGAATTCAGGCAGGGTCGTAAGAGTTTTCTCAAGTAGTGAGGCTGTACGCGATGAAATCGAAAAGCTCATGGTGATGTAGCTTGAAGGTAGTTCTGGTCAAGAGAGTGAAGCCGCTGCCGCTCGGCGGACTTGTCATACCTGGGGCATCGATTGTCATAGGAGTTTTGATATCTACGGTCGTGCTCTACGTAATAAGTAGGGCTGACCCACTAGTAACTCTATCATGCGTAGCCTCTGCCCTAGTGTCACCTGAAATAGTTCTCACTTTTCTTTTCCTAACGATCTTAGGTGCCGCACTTCTAGTAGCCTTTAATGGAAGCATCTGGAACATAGGTGCTGAGGGGCAACTCTGGCTCGGCACTGCAGCAGCCACATATATAGCTCTGTTCACCGCACTCCCCCAGGCACCAGCAATAGCTAAGGTGGCTATGGTTTTGACTGCCATGGCATTGGGTGGTACGTGGGCAGCAGTGGCTGGTGTACTGAGGGCTTACTTAAGCATTGATGAAGTCCCAGTAACATTAATAATGAACTACATAGCGTACTATATAATCAATTACCTAGTTAGGGGTCCATGGCTAGGAAAGAAAACGTGGGGATACATTAGAACTGACATGATACCTGACCAAGTAAAGTTTACTCTGCTTCCAGGCTCAACCACAGTTACTTATGAGGTACTAATAATTGCTGTCCTAGCTCTCATCGCCGTGTACTTCATGCTTAAGTATACCTCACTCGGTCTCAGGATCAGGATCTTAGGATCGAATCCTGACGCACTTAAGGCTGCCGGAGTAAATGTTAGGGCGTTAATAATTACAGCTCTAACCTTAAGTGGCGCCATAGCTGGTGCAATGGGCGCTGCGCAGCTGGCAGGGTACCTGCACAGGATAAGCTATCCAATAGAGTCACACACAGCTAACTACGGTTACACAGCCATCCTCGTTGCATGGCTCTCAATGCTGGACATCAGGGCAGTACCCATAGCTGCGTACATAGTCAGTGCCCTATACCAGGCCGGTATAAGCATGCAGATAGCTGGCATCAGCAGTGCTTCAGCAACCTACGTATTCATTGGTGCTGTACTCCTAACTTTCACGGTTCTAAGGGTGTTCAGCGAGTACAGCCTCAGAGTTATTAGGGGGTGAGGCTGTGTGGACGCTGCATCATACATACTTTCAGTAGCCCCGGCATTCATGGCCTACTACTTGACATCTCTTGGGCAGGGCTTTTTTGAAAAGTCAGGAGTTCTTAATTTATCAATAGATGGTGTATTCGTCTTAGGGATAGCCGTTGCTTATGCAGCAAGTATATATTCCTGCAGTCCTTGGGTCGGGCTGGCCGCTGCTGTGCTGACTGCAGTAGTTTTCGGTATGCTACTTACGTATGTCACAACTAAGTTCCCAGTAAGTCATGGAGCTGCAGGTCTCTCAATAATGTTCCTGGGTTACGGCCTCGCAGGACTAGTTGGGGTTGCAGCTAGGAACACATACAATGAAATGGTTGTCTCCGGTATCTATCCACAATTCACGCTTCCAGTAACACCCATTGCTAAGGTACTGATGTTTGCTATACCGGTAGGTTTAGGCATCCTTCTATATCTCTTAGAGGTAAGGACAAAATTAGGTGCCGCTGTGAGAGCAGTTGGTGAAGACCCACACGCCGCAACATCGCTCGGTATTGACGTTCTCAGGGTAAGGCTTATTGCTGCAGCCTTAGGGTATTCTCTAATAGGTGCAGGCTCCGCAGGCTTCCTGACCTGGGTGGCTACATGGTCCGAAGGCACCGGTATAAATCATGGATGGATAGCATATGCAGTATCACTTGCTGCTGGCAGGCACCCGCTATTGACTGTAGGAACAGCAGGCGCTTTCGCTATACTAGCGACCTACATGTACACTCTCCAAGCAGCCTACAATTTGAGCCCTGAAATAGCTAAGATGATTCCATTCATAGTAGCAATAGGGGCTATGGTTACCTTCATGTCTACACCGCTGAGGAAGAAGCTGGCACCTCCGCAATCACTAGGTAGGAGATTCTTCAAGGAAGAGAGAACTGTCTAGGCACCACCTCTAACATCCTTAATAATACGACTTACCTCCCTGGCAATATCGGCCAAGTCTAAAGCACCTGCTGCCAGAAGACCTGAAATCTCATAGTCCATGACCAGCTCCGTTAAACCGGGCCTCACCTCCCTAGCATTAACTAGTACCGTCACTTCCTTCCCCCCATATCTTAGCGGCACAACACCCTCCGGCCTCTTCCTCATTATAGCTACCGACCCACTTATCTCCCCCACCACCTCATATCCTAGAGTCCTCAAAGTAGCAATTACACTCTTGAGGACCTCGCGAGCTACGTCATTAACCTTAATAACGCACTTGTGTCTACTGAGGCTCCTTGACCTGCATACACCGCCAGGCACCTCCACTTCATCCCTCACCTTATCCGCATATAAGACCATGTAGTTCCTCATGAGTACAGCTGACCCTGCTAGAATACTGCATATTCCAGCCAGCGACATAAGGCTACCTGACCCTTGCGCGCCCCTATCCCCACCCACTCCGTTACTCATCAATAACGCAGTAACTAAAAGTAGCACAACACCAGCTAAAATCAGCATTAAACCAGCAAAGCTAGACTTCTTCACTACTTCCCCGCACCTGCAAGAATCAGCCTGCTTAATGACGTAAATGCCCTTCCCCATAGGTGAAGAGGTACTTGAGCCTTACCGACTTTCCACCCATACTTCTCGTTAAACGACTCACGATCAAGTACGTAGGCATCCACTACATCAGCAATTACCAGGGAAGTATCTCCGAGGATCTCCTCCTTCCATAGTGAGGCCTCAATAACCGCCCTCGCTTTTGCTAAGCGGGGGCTTCCTACACTCCTCGACTCAGTAAGTTCTATCTTAAATTCTCTGACCTTATTTAATTTGCGCCCGCTAGTCCTTCCAACATCCCATATGAGGTTCACCAGGTCTGTGAATACTATATTTACTGTGAAGTCCTTGAATTCCTTGATCATTGAGTAGGTATGAGAGTTTACACCGATTGCAAGGGTAATTCTAGGGGGTTCCTCACTAACAGGTGAAACCCAGGATGCTGCCATAACACCTATACTGCTCTCTTCCCTACCCGACACCACCACGTAGGCAGGTCTTGGGTGAAGTATCAAGTACCAGTATTCAGGCAGGGATCCAACCACAGTGCTGCACCAAGTATTTAATATTAGATAGTAGGGTAAATTACTTTATTTATTATTATGTATTAAGAATCGCCTGCACGAAAATTCTTAGTAGCGTGTTTTATTAGGGTTAAGAATGGAAATACCCACTGAAGTATTAAATGTAGAAAATATAGCAGTTCATTAAGATGCAGTCATATCTGTATATACATCAAATAACTTCTTTCAGGGTTTTGACTGATTATAGATGAGGATGGGTTAAGACGTAGTTAGGTAATGTTTTGGGACCTAATGTACTTAGATAGGAAACGACATATTAAGATAGCTACTTACTATTATTAAGGTGCCCTACCTAAGTAGGTGGGGCTGCAGTGCTGAGGGGGTGAGTAACTTTGCCTGGTGCCGAGGAATTGGTTTATGAAGTCTTTTTAGCGCTGGGTCTGGCATTAATTGTTGGGAGGCTGTTTGAGGAGTTATTCGCTAGGCTCGGCACCCCTCCTGTGTTAGGGGATCTGGTTGCTGGGCTTATATTAGGGAAAACAC
>JAGGUC010000044.1 GCA_021158735.1 Desulfurococcales archaeon
AAACCTTTACTTTCTTAATTCTCTCTGTTCTTATTATAAAGGTATTAGATTTCTACGAACCCAGCAGGGTGAATTAATGTTGATTTAAGTATTACGTGTTACTAATTACTTTCAGGCGCCTCTCATAGATAAACCGAAAAGTTTCCTTTGCCTTACGTACAGCTAGTGTGATGGAGCAGGGAAACCATAAACTAACTATACTTTAATGCTATGTGAGTAAAAAGTATTGGTTGGGTTGGATGATGAGAGAGTTAGTAGGTGTAAGAAATGCTGTTTTAGCAGCAGTTAACTATCTTAGGGGAGAGCAACGGAATTCCGAGATTGTTGGGAGGGGTGCGTTCGGTGACGTAACTAAGGCTTTTGATAGGGAAGCAGAGAATATAATACTGAATAAACTTCGGGACTTCTTTGGTGATGAGCTAGTTGTGGTTACTGAAGAAAAAGGTATTGTTAAGTTTGGAGAGCATGTTAAGTGGGTAGCGATAGTCGACCCAGTTGACGGCAGTACAAACTATGACGCGGGCATTCCATGGGTTGCAGTGTCTGTGGGACTGGCCCCCCTGAGGAAAGGTGCCACCAAGGTATCAGACATTATTGCAGCGGTCGTTGCCGAAGTCTTCAGAAATAAGGTCTATGAGTACTATGCTGGTAGGGGTGTTTTAGTTAATGGGTCTCCAGCTAAGAGAAGGGAAAAACCTAAATCACTATTACTCGGGTACTTCGAAGTACCTGAGTCTTATAGACCGGTACCCACGTACTGGAGGCTGAGGGGTGGCAGGGCAGCACTAAGATCACTAGGGAGTGCCGCACTAGACATAATCTACGTGGGCTTGGGCATGGCTGAAGGATTTATTGATGCTAGAGCCAAGTTAAGGAATGTAGATGTTGCCCCTGCGCTCAGAATAGCTACGGCACTAGGAGCCCAAGGTATAGTGAATGATGGGATAGATGCCAGAGACATCCGAATTGACGACTTAGTCAAGGTTAGGCTACTTGCGGTGGGCTACAATAAAGACTACCTAGACATGCTTAGTAGGGCATGCAAGGTCATGGACTCCTGATTCTACCGGACTTAACTAACTTCCTGTAAGCCTCTTCAAAGTTTTCATCACCAACAAGTACGTACTTAAGGAAAACACCCGTCCTTCCATGAGTGTCCCTCCTAGTAAGTACCTTAACCCTCTCAAGCACGGTCTCCATAGAGATGCCTATGACTCTGGCCGTGAAGTCCTCATAACCTATGACGGGTGCTTCCTTATGTCCGTACTTCGTAGGTATTATGAGGCGTAGGGACTTATTTACGCCGGGCACCCTCTTCTCCTTCCTGAGCTCAGAAACATCTAGCAGGCCACCGAACCTATAGAACTCCCACTCACGCGGGCTTAAGTGCCCGAGAGGGAATGAAACTGTTCTCAACCCCTCAGGATCTAACTCTACATATGCCTTAGGTGTTGAGGCGGGGGTAGCCTGAACTATGTACTTACTGTATATATTCAGCCCTGATCCCTCAATGCATGTAAGTACCAGGTATGGTTGCACTATATACGGCACTACTACATCTACATCGCTGCGCCTGCTCACATCACCTCTAGTGACAGATCCATGGACTACTGGTGAGATCCCGCACCTAGTAAGCACCTCCATTATCCTAAGTGCCTTACTCCTGAGACTTTTCAGCAGCTTCCACCTGCCGCTATCGTAAACTACTTCCTTAAACTCAGGGGTTCTCACCACTTTATGTCTTGGCTGTTCAGGCATGAGCTACCACTTGCCTTTAGCTACGTGCGTCCGAAATTTGTTCCGAGAATTAATGTTTGAAATAGATTAAGTTTTCTTCCTGAGAAGTGCGTAGAAGAACCCTATAGTGCCGTGCCTGTGGGGCCATGCTCTCATAGTCCCTGGGAGGAATCCTTCATCATAGGGGTTCCTGAGGGGGATTACCTCAATTTTTCTCTCCTTACGCAGCAATTTTTCGATTACATCTTCATTCTCATTCCGGAGCAGTGAGCAGGTGGTGTAAAGTATGTGCCCGCCAGGCCTGACTAACTTTACAGCTGCCTTAAGGAGCTCGTACTGTAGTTGAGCAAATTTACTTACTTCAGACTCAATAATACGCCATCTGAGTTCGGGGTTCTTCATTATTGTACCGTCAGATGTGCATGGTGCATCGACAAGAACCTTGTCGGCGATTTCCTTACCGAGGATGTGGGGGACTTCACGTGCATCCCTTATAAATACCTCGACTATAGATGCCCCGGTCCTCTTTATGAGATCCTTCATTCTCTCGATTCTCCTCCTATCAATGTCGAAGGCATATATTTTTCCTTTGTTTTTCATTAGCTCTGCTAAGTGTGTTGTCTTACCTCCAGGAGCGGCGCACAAATCAACAACTACTTCGCCAGGCTTAGGGCTGAGAACGACCGATGCGAGAGCTGCTGCCTCCTCCTGAATCACTATCTTGCCTTCGAGGAAGATCCTTGACTTATCGAAGTTGTATGGCCCATCGAACTTAAGTACAGTGGGTACAACCCTGGAAACAATAACCTTCTTTCCATCCCTCCTTAACTCATTGACAACCTCCTCCACGTCGGCTTTCAGTGTATTCACTCTAACACTTATTAGTGGCTTACTATTCAGAGCCTTAAATAGCTCCTCAGCCTCCTCACGGGTCAGGAGCTCAGTTATTTTTCTTATGTACCACTTAGGGAGCAGGTACCTATACATCAGCTCTTCCTCCTCACTGCTAGGCCGTGGCTCATGATCCCTTAGCTTGAAGACCGTATCCCAGAACCACATCCCAGCATAAGGGTGAGCTCTCTTCGAGAGTAGTGCGGAAACCTTCCTTTTAGTTTTAAATGGGTTGTCGTACCTGACTCTCCCCTTACTGAACACTTCTAACTCAATAAACACCCTTAAGGCTGCACGTAAATATGCATCTAAGAGGAGTGGAGATGAAATCCCAGTTATTTGAGTGATGATGCCGTCGAGAATTCCTTGCCTTAACATCACTCTGTAAAATATGGCTGTGAGTGGCGGATCCTTCTCAGACCCGAGGATCCCGAACTTCTTGAAGACGTCCCTCTTAGCCTGCTGACTCGGTTTTACCTCTTCAGCCCGCCTGACAGCTTCTATAAGTGCTACAACATCACGCCACGTCAGTAGCACTGGCTGCTTTCTCCTCACTTTTCCAGCACCTTCTGGTCTATGAATTAGCTATTGAGCTAATTTGCATTAGGAGCTAAAATAACCTTAATTTTCGGTGTAGTACATGAAATTATTAGGTTAGGTAGTAGCTATGGGTAAGTGCAGGCTGTGTGGCAGAGAGGCTCCCACAATAAGTAACGTAATTGGTGTATGCGCTGACTGCTTGCGCAGTAGGGAGGGAGCGCTTGAAGTTGCTTTAAAGCCACATGAGAGGTACCGGAGAAGCCTTGGGCTACCTGTAAGACCTCCTCGCTCTGTAAACGGTATTAAGTGTGGGCTGTGCGTTAATGAGTGTGTAATAGGGGAGGGTGAGCGCGGCTTCTGCGGGTACTGGAGGGTTAGGGAGGGTATTCTTGAGCCGGTAGTCGGTGCTGGAAATGCAGTTGCTCTCTGGTACTTAGATCCTCACCCAACAAATTGTGTTGCAGGACATGTCTGCCCAGCAAATACTCCTAGGGGGTACCCGGCATACACACGTACGGAGGGTGTGGAGAGAGGTTACCACAATCTCGCAGTATTTTTTGCTGCATGCCCACTGAACTGCATATTCTGTCAGAACTGGGAGCATAAGGACATAATATCGCACGAGCCCATTAGAGGCAAGTACGTTAGGAGATTTGATGAGCTTGTTTCAGCAGCAATGAATCCTAGGGTTTCATGCGTGTGCTACTTCGGGGGTGACCCGGGCCCACACTCACCCTACGCCATCCAGGCTTCAAGACGAATAGCAGCACTAGCTGCAGAGCAGAGGCACATTAAGAGAATTTGCTGGGAGACCAACGGCCTAGAGAGTACAACAGTAATTTCTGAGATGAGTATGCTGAGCTTGAGAACTGGGGGCATAGTTAAGGTCGACTGGAAGGCATGGACACCGAGCATATATGAAGCACTAACAGGTGTTAACGGACATTCAGCCGTGAACAGACTAAAAAGAAATGTTGAAGTCATAGCTAAACACATGGATGAGAGGCCGGAGCCACCCCTCCTTG
>JAGGUC010000074.1 GCA_021158735.1 Desulfurococcales archaeon
CTTGTTCTATGCCTAAATCCTTTTGATGCCTTAACCACACCACGCACCTAAGAACTCTTTAAGAGTAATCCTTATAAACTTAAAGTAACTAACCATCACCTACCTTAAGTACATCTAGAAGCAGTACCGTGAGATTCTTTTGTAGAAATTCAGCAAAACTAGGTGAAGTACGACCACCATCTCCATGTACCAACTCTTTAACATATAGGCCGCCATCGCATTCTACTATAAATTCTATTATATTAGAATGAAGTAATTTTGCATTAACTTCGTAGACCTTTCTAATTCTCAAACGTTCCTTCTTTCGGCCAAGAACCCGCCTTGGCGTTAGTTGCTTTATTGTTCTATTAGTAAAGAATTTCCTTAAATTATTTAGCTCTATATTACTTATTTTTCCATCACTATATGTAACAACCCTATATACCTTACGAGGATTTGACTGCTTTAACCAAGTTACTGCTGTAGGACTTACTTTTTTATCAACGACCACATGGATCCATGGATTTCCTGTGAGGGCTTCGTGGACCCTACTTAGATCAACATCCCTGTTCTTTGGGTTACTTACCTCAATAATTAGCGGTCTGCCATTGCCCAACATTCTTACATCGACATCTTCTCTCCCTGACGCATGGATCCTTACGTTTACACCGTTAACTATATCCAGTAACTTTCTGCATACCTCTTCTAAAGACAACTTATACTTCTTTGAACCGTCTTTCCTAATCCAGACCATCTGAGAGATGTACCTGCCAAACTTAAGATACTTACCCTTCAAGTAAAGAGGCATTAAAGTAAGAGTAGCCTCAACCTTATCAAGATCAAGCACCACAATGACGTCGGGATTCCTAAATTCAGGCTCAATACCTAGTACCGCCCGGATCTTTTTTCCAACTTCTCTTTTTACTTCTCTCTTTATGCTCTCCCATGAATCCGTACCCAGTATGGTGGCAACCTCTTTTTCCCTTTGCTCCATAGTGGAGTCTTTTTTAACTCCAATCAAAAAAGTTGAGGCCTTAACTTTCATTAAAGCTTCTACAGAACGAATTGCTAATTCCCCGATTAACGTACTTAATTTGTTGTTACATATATAACATTTTTTAATCATTAAATCACTACTCACATATCTTTTATATAGCTCTGACATGGGGTAACCCGCATTAGGTCCTAACTCCATTATCAGTTCAACCGTATTCTCGCCTCTGCTTATTTTCTCAGCAAGTAACATGGCAATATATGTCTTAATCGCTTTACCTCTTAATTCGTTACTTAGATTAACTCCGTACTGCGCAAAAAGTCTACCTAAGCATCTGTTGCATAAGGGGAAAGTTCTTAAGACCCTTAGGGCAGCAGCTAAGAAAGTTTCATCATTTTGGATGTAGCTCACTCAGCATCCCCAGGCGTTTTAAGAGACCCTTTCTCCTTTTAACGTCCTTAATCAGCTTCCTGATAGTCTCGTAATATTGAAGTAGTTCTTTAACCTCCTCTGGCGTAGCTCCAGAACCTAAGGCAATTCTACGTATTCTCTTCTTATCGATTAAGGATGGATTATCCAGCTCCTCATAAGTCATGGAATTCATTATACTTAACCACTTAGTCATTTTCTTCTCTGAGATTCTAAGACGTTCGTCATCTATTGGTAGCATGGAGACACCAGGTATCAGTTGTAGAACCTTTCTTAATGGACCTAATTTCTTTATGGATTGAATTTGCGCGTAGACATCACGTAAGGTCAGCTTGCCTGTAGTTAATGCCTTCTCTAATCTTTTTTCTAGCGCTTTGCTCTCTTCTAACGCCTTAAACTTCTCGAGAAGTGTTTCTAAGTCACCTAACCCTAGGAGCCGCGCTACATACTTTCTAGCATTAAACACCTCAAAGTCCTCAAGCTTCTCGCCATCACTAATGAACTTTATTCTAGCACCCGTAGCTGCAACTGCTGATAAGGCACCCCCTCCTTTTGCCGTTCCATCAAGTTTTGTTAGAATTATTGAACCTATAGGAGTTCTCTCATGAAACCTGCGGGCTAAATCATAGGCTTTCTGACCCATGTAGGCATCAATAACCAGGATGACCTCGCTCGGTCTTATGACCTTAGCCATGCTCTCCATTTCGTCAAGTAGTGCTTTTTCTTCACCGTACCCGTGTCTCCCAGCTGTATCTATAATTACGATGTTCGCTCTCTCATCTTCGATTAATTTCCTTAATCCGTCAACAGCTATTTTTACAGGGTCTTTCTCCTCTTTTTTACCGTAAAAAGGCACGTTTATAGATGTGGCTATCTGCTTCAGCTGCTCATATGCTGCAGGTCTGTACGTGTCTGTCGTCAGTAGTGCTGGCTTAAAGCCTAACTTCTTATAGAATAATGCTAGCTTACCTGATGCAGTAGTTTTCCCGCTACCCTGAATACCCACTAACATGATTGTCCAGGGTTGCTTGGTAGGTATTACTTGCGGTTTTTCCTCTCCGCCAAATAACTCTACTAAGCTATCATATACGGCCTTAACGAACCACTCTCTCTTGAGAATTCCTGGAGGCGGTTCTTCACTCAGTGCTCTTTCCTTAATTTTCTTTGTTAGCTCGAAAACTACCTTGACATTAACATCTGCTTTGATCAGCGTCTTTTGGAGTTCCTTGATAAATTCATCAACGGCTTTTTCAGAGGGGCCTATGCCTCTTAAAAACTTAGCTACTTTTTCGCGTAATTTTTCAAAACCCTTCATTGACCTCCCTTTAGAACCCTCATGATCTTCCTCCTGCCCATAACCTCCCAGTACTCTACTTCTGCTCCAGGAGACAACCTAGTCCTTATTTCTTCATCCTTAGGCATGCCGACCTCAAATGTCTCATACGTTTCTAAATCCATTAACTGCAACGTATCCCCTGTTATCGCTATTACTTGGGCAGTTCTTTTATCAATTATAGGTACCTCAACTCTTTGATCTACAGGAGCCACTAGGGTTTTCTTAGTACCAGTGAATATCCCTATGGCGACTACATGTGCCTTAGCACTACCGTGTTTACCTGTTTTCGCCCTGCTCATTTCTACTATTCTATATGGCTCACCATCAATTACTATGAAGCTACCTGGCCTCAGACTTCCTAATTCAGCGTACATCGTGCTCATTAACACACCCTAAACAACCTATGGTGAATTCCTTTATAAGTATGTGCGCTACAAGTAACCTTTAAGGATCTGAGGACCGGGCAACATATAGTAGATATCGCAACAGGTAAGGGGTCGGTGGCGCCGCGGCCGGGATTTGAACCCGGGTCACGGGCTCGACAGGCCCGCATACTAGGCCGGGCTATACTACCGCGGCACCTAATCCATAGTATGTGAGGTAACGGGTATTTAAAGGTTTTACCGTTATATTAACCTAATGTTGCAGGCAATAATCATTTTTCTCGTTACTTATATTTTTAGTGAGTTGGTTATGTTTAGGTCGGGGGATTATGGAGGTATATGTTTACAGAGATCTGGGTAAGCCGTTTAATGATTGGTTCGACTGGGTTTTGCGTGAGGCAGAGTTATATGACTACGGTAGATATCCTGCTAAGGGAATGGGTGTATGGTTACCTTACGGATTTAAGTTAAGGAAAAATACTATCGAGTTAATTAGGAAACTGCTTGACTCAACAGGCCATGAAGAAATACTCCTGCCACTACTAATACCTTATAATATCATTATTAAAGAGTCAGAGCACATCCGAGATTTTGAGGGGCAACTTTACTGGATAACGCACGGAGGGTATGAGCAATTAGATGTGAAGCTAGCGCTTAGACCCACAAGTGAGACATCTCTCTCTTATATGGAGGCACTCTGGATCAAGAGCTACAAGCAACTACCTAAGAAATTCTATCAAGTTTGCAGTATCTTCAGGTATGAAACAAAGGCCACAAGGCCCCTGCTCAGAGTGAGGGAAGTTACCACATTCAAGGAAGCCCATACAGTACATGAGGACTTTAGGGACTGTGAAAGGCAGATTAAAGAGGCAATAAGTATTTACAGTAAATTCTTTAATGAATTAGGCTTACCCTATGTGGTATCCAAGAGACCTGAGTGGGATAAGTTTGCTGGAGCCATATATACGGTAGCGTTTGATACGTTATTACCTGACGGTAAGGCACTGCAGATAGGTTCAGTGCACAATCTAGGTCAGAACTTTAGCAGGGTGTTTGAGGTCAGAATTCAAAGAAGGGATGAATCAATAGACTATGCTTGGCAGACAAGTTATGGTATATCAGAGAGAGTCATAGCCAGCATAATTGCTGTTCATGGCGATTCAAAGGGTTTGGTGTTGCCGTTTAAGATAGCACCTATTCAGGTAGTCATAATACCTATACCTGCAGGTAGTGATGAGGATAAGAGGGCAGTAGTTGAGTATGCTACTAGGCTCAAGGATGATTTAGTCAAAACCGGGTTAAGAGTTGAGGCGGATTTAAGAGAGGACATAACTCCAGGTGAGAAATTCTATATTTGGGAATTAAAGGGGGTTCCTTTAAGAATTGATTTAGGCCCTCGAGAACTACGAGGAGGGTACGTGACAGTAGTTAGAAGGGATAACGGCGAGAGGTTTGAGGTTAAGATTAATGAACTTTCCCAGGTCTTAAGGAAGCTAGGTGAGGAGGTAGACAGCGAGTTAAGTAAGAGAGCATGGGATGCTTTTAGAGAGAAAATACGTAGAGTAAATGATCTGAATCAAGCCAGGGATTACTTAAGTAAGGAGAGAGGTATTGTAGAAATTCCATGGTGTGGTAGATCGGACTGTGCACTTAAAGTATCTGAAATACTTGAGGCAGATGCTCTCGGAACACCCTTAGATGAAGTACCTAGTGTAGACAATGAACACTGCCCTGTTTGTGGTAAGGAGGCAGTAACAATAATGAGGTATGCCAAGAAGTACTAATAAGAAATACTAATTAGGATGGAAGTATATTAGGTAGTGATTAAAGGTTAATAAGATTACAGTCCAAGTCTCAGAGGTGTAGTACATTGCCAAAGAAAAGAGAAAATAGGGGGAGGCGGAAAGGAAGTAA
>JAGGUC010000134.1 GCA_021158735.1 Desulfurococcales archaeon
AAACAATAGATAAATAGTTGGGGTGGTATTTTGGTTGAAGCAGGGCAGTTTCAGTTAGCTGCAATAATTATGACTTTAATATACATAGCGTTCATTATGGTATTAGGATATATTGTTGGTAAGAGGGAGACTAAGGATGTTGAGAACTTCTATGTCGGTGGTAGGAGGATAGGGGCACTAATATTATTCTTCACATTAATTGCTACAATAATAGGTGCTGCATCAACTGTAGGTTATGCTGCCTGGTTCTGGATCAGAGGCTTTAGTCAATTATGGTTCACTATAGGTATTATCATAGCCTACTTAATCTACGTAATCTACATGAATCCCAGAATATGGAAATTCGGTAAGAAGACTGGTGCATACACAATAACGGATTTCTTAGAGTACAGGTATCAAAGCAGATTAATTAGATATATAGCCGGATTACTAATAGCGTTCGCGTATGCTGCAATAACAGCTTTCCAGTTCATGACTATGGGTAAGGTATTACACACAATATTCGGTATACCTTATGAGTGGAGTACTGTTATATCAGCCATAATAGTAATAGCCTATACTTCTTTCGGAGGATTCTGGTCTGTAGCAATAACTGACTTGATACAGGGTATATTAACATTCATAGGAGTCATAGTACTGTTTTGTGTTGCCGTTGCTGCAGCCGGCGGTTTCGGTAACATACTAGCTTCAGTACCTCCAAAGCACTTAAGTCTAACTGGTTACGTAACACCAGTACAAGCGTTAGCGTGGTTCCTAGTGTTCTTACTTGGCATCATGTCATGGCCCGATCTATGGCAGAGAGTTTACTCAGGAAAAGACTTGAGAAGCGTTAATAGGTCTTGGATAGCTTACGTAATTACAGTATTTCCGTTCACACTTTGCGTAGGCTTCATCGGACTTGCGGGTAGAGTACTTTACCCTAACATAGCAGATCCAGAAACATTATTCCCAACAATGGCTACGGATCTATTAGGTCTTGGGGGAGTCTTCATATTACTATGCTTATACGCCATAATAATGGGTACAGCAGACTCGTGTCTACTAGTTTCCGTAATGCACTTCGTAAGAGACATCTACCAATGCTTATTCAGGCCTAAAGCAAGTGATAGAGAGATACTTAAAGCATCAAGGATCGGTGTAATAGTGGTTGGAGTACTGGTTCTAGCCCTCGCATTAGTCGCCCCCTCAATATTTGATCTATGGGTTATGAGCGCGGACATAACTGGTGCTACATTAGCATTCATAATACTCTTTGGCTGGAGGTGGAAGAGAGGTGATAAGTATGCGGGATTGGCTAGTATTTTATCAGGCTTCGTAGGGTGGACTCTAGGATACTTAGGTTATAGTCCATGGGGCCTGGACCCAATACTCTTTGGAGGCATACTATCATTAATAGCTCTAATAGTTGTAGGGTACTTAAGACCACCAGTATCTAAGGAGATACAAAGCCTAATTGATGAACTATGGAAGAGGTAATGAAGTTTAAGTCTCTCATAATTTTTCCTTGTATTGACTACAATTATATATATAACGTCATGGTTAAAGCATTCTTGGGGTGAGTAGTTGGAGTTTGATTTAGTTATAAAGAATGGGAGAATAGTTGATGGTACAGGTAATCCCTGGTTTAGAGCGGATATAGGGATAAGTAATGGTAGGATAGCTAAAATAGGTCAGGTTGAGGAGCGCCAAGGATATGAGGTAATCAATACTGATGGCCTGATCGTGGCGCCTGGTTTCATTGACATGCATGCTCACGATGACTTAATATTCTTTGATGATCCATTCAATAAGCCTAAACTTTACCAAGGAGTTACTACTGTTGTTTGCGGTAATTGCGGTATAAGTCCTGCACCAGTTAATAGGAGGACGCTTGATATACTTAAATCATATATAAGCATACTTAGTAAGAAAGTAGGTTTTGAGTGGATTACTTATGGTGACTACTTAAGGAAATTAGAGGATATGGGTTCCTTAGGCACCAACTTTGCTGGTTTAGTTGGCCACGGTACTCTAAGAATAGCTGTCATGGGTATGGAAGCAAGAGATCCGAGTCGTGAGGAACTTGAGGAAATGAAGAGCCTACTAGCTAAGTCACTAGAGGATGGCGCCTTCGGCATGTCTACAGGCTTAATTTACCCACCAGGTTGTTACTCAAAAACCGAGGAAATCATAGAGTTATCTAAGGTTGTCTCTAAATATGGAGGGTACTACGCTACACACATGAGAAACGAATCATACGCAGTTCTTGAATCCATAGCTGAAGCTATAAGAATAGGTAAGGAGGCTAGGGCACCCGTTGAGATATCCCACCTCAAAGTTACAGGTAAGCCTAACTGGGGTAAGGCTCCCGAGATGTTAAGATTGATAGAGAGAGCAAGAGAGGAAGGCATTGACGTAACAGCTGATGCATACCCCTACACAGCGGGTTCAACATATTTAGCATCAATATTACCTCCATGGGCTCATGAGGGTGGTGAAAAGAAACTTAAAGAAATATGTAAGGATCCTAAGACTAGAGCTAAATTAAGAGAGTTCATTGAGAAACGGGATGACTGGGAGAATTTTGTTAAGCAAGCTAGTTGGGATGGCATCATAATAGCTTACTCACCTTCACATCCAGATTTCGAGGGTAAGAGTGTAGCTGAAATAGCTAAGCTACTGCGAAAAGATCCTTTTGATGTGGTATTTGATATTATAGCTGAGGACGGGCTTAAAGCAATGATGATAGAATTTGTGATGAATGAGAACGATGTTGAAAGGATAATTAGCCATCCGTACGTGATGATAGGAACTGATGGATTAGACGTAGGTGTAGGTAAACCTCACCCAAGAGCTTACGGGACCTTCCCGCGCGTACTTAAAGTGTTCGTTAAGGAGAAAGGCTTAATTACGTTAGAGGAAGCTATCAGAAAAATGACGTCGTTACCAGCCCAGAAATTAAAGCTTCAAGACAGAGGACTAATTAAGGAAGGCTTTTGGGCTGATATAGTCGTATTTAATCCTAAATTAGTAAGTGATGAAGCGGCCTACAAAGAACCTAGGAGGAAACCTAAAGGGATAAAGTACGTCATAGTTAATGGTGTAGTGGAAATAGAGGATGGAGAGTTAACAGGTAAACGAGGAGGTAGAGTGTTAAGGAGAGCAAGTTCTTAATAATATCTAATCTCACTACAACTACAGCTTAACTATTGATGAATGTAAGCTAACCGCATTTATTTACTTTTTAGGAATCTAGTTACCTTAGTTTTCACCGCTCATGAAGTTGTGTAGTCTGCACAAAATTACTTAAAAGCTTGATGATCTGGTGGGAGTAAGGTATTAAGACTAGTGCGTGAAGTTGGGTTTGTTGGGGTGTGTGGTTGGGTAGG
>JAGGUC010000060.1 GCA_021158735.1 Desulfurococcales archaeon
GGGTGCTTACTCGTGCTTAGTGCTAGTGTGGTTGTTGCTGGTATTATTGAGAGTGCGATTACGGCTAGGATTGTTAGGGACATGTACTTAAGTATTTTCTCTGACTTCATACGAACACCTTCGATATTTACTTACTATGGTTAAGTACTTAAAGCTTGAGTCAACACTTGTGTGCACTTGTGTGCGCAGTACTTATAAGTTAATTAAGTCTTCCTTGAGACTTCTTGAGCTTACTTAGCTTTAGGTAATTATTACTTAATACTTTTAATATACGTAAGTCGATTTTCTAGGGACACGCTTTCATTGAATTATTAGTAATATCTGAGTATTATTAGTTTAGTTAATGTAATGGTTAATTCATTAAGTAGTCTAGAATGTAGTGATGTAGTCCTTGCCATTTGTTCAGTATTTTTATTTTAAATGCTTCTGACGTAACCGTTTCCCGTCCTAGGTCATTATAGGTCTCACTAGGACGGGTTGTGCCTCTACTCCATGCCTCATCGTGGTTACAAACCACTCTACATGGAGGTCATGGGCACCCTTCGGGAGGCAGACGGCATAACCCCCTACATCTAGGAGGTACTTTCTAACTAGGTTCATAGCCCCCACAACATCCCTATCATGTATGAATCCACATCTAGAACATGTCATTATCCTTGGTTTCCAACCATTCCTCTGGGCATGACCCGTCATCGGAACGAGTTTAGAACCACAAATAGGACATAAAGAGGAAGTATGTGAAGAATTAACTAAAACGTGAGGAATGCTATGTTCCTCTAACTTCTCAGTTATTAACTTATGTATTCCACGTATACTTGATTGTTTCAATCTATGAATGTCAAGCCCATTCAATCTTTTATCTTTCTCAATAACTTTATCTTGGAACCTCTTAGGTAGCTTCTCAAGGACAACAGTTCCGTCCTTTACTATCTTAATTATTTTCCTAGCGAGCTTAAACCTAATATCCCGTTTGAGATTCCTCTCTTTCAACTTCCTTAATGACGCTCTAAGTCTCCTATTATCTTTAACACCAAAGAGTTTACTCCATTTTTGCTGTATCCTTGCTCTTCTATAAGCGTATCCAAGCACTATCTTTGATAAGTTAGTAATTATGGTTATTGCCTTATTCTTGGGAAAACAGTATATCGTTACATTATTTTCGTTAATATCAATACCATAGATTCTAGTTGAGCACACGCTTCTAACCTCTATATTCCTCATGAATACTACATAGAGGTACAATTTACTTCCTACGAGTTTCCACCTAGCTGAACTCCTAAGAGTCCATCCACTATTATAGTATCTCCAGAACAGTTTATGGAACCGCAATGGTATGTTTACCCATCCCTTATGAGTAGCTATTCTTACTCCCTCAAATGATAGCTTCCATAACTGGTTATCACATCCAACACTCCATCTCCTGACAATTGGTTTGTCAGTCCTAGCCAATCCTCTCTTCATAAGCTTCTTGAAACTTTTGAGCCTCTGAGAAGCATCACGTATAGCCTCATGTATATAGTGTGAAGGAACATCGGGATATTTCTCTCTGAATCTCCTATACAGTATTTTCTTGACTTTAACCCATGAAGTAATATTATTGCTCCGCATGTATTCTAGTGCTTCAACTAGAATTTTGCCATAAACTCGATAGATGTAGCTAAGTACCTCAACCTTAGCCTTAGTTAATGGTAGTGATGTTAATATTACTGTTCTTTCAAGGGTCTTTAATTGCTTGTTCAATTGCTTCCACCACCTTCCTGTACTTATAGCTACGCTTACCATAGATTCTCGAAGCAAATGATGTTACTATCTCTATCAAGTCTTCTACTAACTCTTGGTAGAAGTCTTTCGGTGGTTCTTGAAATGCTACCATGACTTTTACTCCATAAGCCTTGAATAGTTCTTCAAGGTATTTGAATCCAAACCTTGTTAATCTATCTCTATAAGCTACCAGTAGTACATCGAACTCATGTCTCTTAGCCATTTCTACTAGCTTCCATAGTCCTCTTCTATCTTCTTTAAGACCGCTAGCGATATCCTTGACTACTCCTACTAACTTCCAGTTGTTTTGCTCTACATATTTCTTTAGTGCTTCTACTTGATTCTCCAACTCTCTCTTCTGGTTAGCTCCACTTACACGAGTATAAATAATAACACGAGCTACTCTAGGAGTCTTTATCTCTTCTACTGACCGTCCTAGAAGACGTTTAATCTCGCTCTCAGGTATTCTCCACCTACCGTTAATATTAATAGCACGTATCCTTCCCTCCTTAATCCACCTACGAAGAGTACGATTAGCAATGCCGAGGATTTCGCAAACCTCCCCAGTACTGTAATGACGTTCCACTTTCCTTCCCTAGAATAAAAAGACCTTCACAGACCTATAAAAACCTTTATCTCAGAAACTGTCGCCTACCCTTAAACTCAACACCTATCCTTAACAAAGTAGTAATTAAAGTACTTTTAAATGATAACTTAACCCAAGTTTTGAAACCAGCAACTGAGCTCAAACAAACCCGCAGAGGTTTTTCAGTTGCAACAAAAGAGTGATCAAAGTGTAACTTTTGGTGTAACTCTGTTGTTGCAAGCTTTTGCAGCATTGCCTCACATAAGTTTCTCCTCGGGGTTGTAGCAGGAATTACACGTTGAGTAAGGTGTACTACACTAAATGGTGCAAGCGGTGCAAAATCGGTGTGATAACAGTGAAATATCGTGGGACATCTGAGAAGCAATCGTGTGATATGATGTGAGAAAATTAATAAAATAACGTTTATAGTCTAAACTAAGCTAGTAAATCAGCCTACATCAACGTTTGTGTTTTGGTGTTTGTTACTGCTATATGAAAGTATAAATATTTTTACTTGATGTTTCAAAAAGTTAGTTAGGTGATTTTCATGTCTAGCAGTAGGTTTAAGTGTATTGGAATAGTTGCTGTTAGTGGTCCTGGAGCAGCTCTTTGCTGGCAGACGATCTACTCTGAAGGTGAGAGATTCACTGGTGTTAAGTACCTCCATCCTGAAGTCGTAATGCATGGTTACTCATTCAGTGAGTACATGGTGAGGATCGAGCGCGGTGATTGGGGAGGTGTGGCTGAGTTAATGGTCAGCTCCGCTAGGTTGCTAGCTGCTGCTGGCGCTGACTTCATAATATGCCCCGACAATACTGTTCACGTAGTTTTTGATGATGTTGTTAAGAGGTCACCTATTCCGTGGCTACACATAGCTGAGGAGGTAGCTAAGGAGGCTGTTAGATCGAACTTTAAGAAACTCCTTATTTTAGGGACTAAGTACCTCATGGAGTCAGAAGTGTATCCCTCACGGCTGAAGGCACACGGGCTTGAGTGGGCAATACCCGGTCCTGAGGAGCGTGAGGTCGTTAATGAAGTAATATTCAACGAGCTCGTCTACGGCACTGTAACACATAGGTCTAGGGAGAAGCTAGTGCAGATCATTAAGAGCATTACCGCTAGGGAGGGCTGCGACGCAGTAGTGCTTGGTTGCACGGAGCTCCCACTAATACTGAACGATGAAGTCTCCCCAATACCTACACTGGACTCAACAAGGATCTTAGCAAGGGCAGCAATCAAGAAAGCTATCGGCAGTAACTGCATGTAACTCCTGAACTGCTGAAAAGGTGTCCCTAATGTATGGTATTAGTATTGTTACATGTGTACTTTAAACTTGCGGTGAAATTAACCATCAAAAAGTATGTACTTAAGTTCCAGGTGAAGGGTTAGCAATTGTTTCTTGTCTGTAGGACTTTTAAGGTCTTTGTAGGTTCTGGTATACCTCTCTAGGATTTAATCCTAGGTATTCTAGTGCTAGAATGTATGCTGAAGCAGTATGTCTATCCAACCCCACATCCTTAGATATCAGTTCTGCAATCTTGCTGGTATATGCTGGGTTTGCATAGTATGTTTTGAGTCCATACTGTGGTGCGTGCCATGATATTCTCTCAACAATACTGGTCGTGAATAAAGACACTCTCCTATTCCATACGCTACTCTTCCTTTTACCTCTCCTTATCCAGACCCATCTTAGGTATCCTAAGGTTTTCGGGTTCTCCAATACTATTAGTGAACATCCATGATTAACAGCATAGTCCAGTATCTTGTGAATAGCATTCATTATGATACTAGTTCTTCTATCATAGTCTAATCCTTGCTCCTTAAGCTCTGGGAAACGAGCAGTATAAGTGTCCAATAAAACTCCTTGTCTAGACACTATAGCTAGGTTTATTCTATCAAGATTAACGTCTATCCCACCAACATGGTTCCCGTTAACATGTTCTTTAGCTGGAAGATACCTCATATATAGATTCCAAGGAATGATAACTTGTAGTTCGCAATATGCTCTATGTGGTGAATAGTTTAGTAGAATTACTCTCGCTAGATAACCAAGCTTATTCTCTATTCCTAGCTTAGCTATCTCATTAAGAATAATGCTATACCTCTTTGAAGCCTTATACTTTACTTTAATTCTCCTCCACGAAGTTCTATCATAGACCAGTATTTCAACTTTATTGTCTCCAATAAGCCTTATGTTCCTATCCCCTTTTTCACTAGTATCGTTTCTAGCTCCTATTGACTATTTAATGGGTAAGGATTGTTTGGTTTCTTCGGCTACTGAGGGACTTGATGGTTTTTCAGTTACTCCTAGGTATTTTAGTGCTAAGACATAGGCTGATGCTGTGTGTTTGTCTAGCCCTAATTCTTTCCCTAGCTTCTCCCCTATCTTTGATGTGTATGCTGGGTTTACTAGGTAGGCTGTTTCTGGTTTTACGGTAGGTTTAAGTATTCTTAACTACTCCTTATTACTTGATGAGATGATCCGCTATGCGGTGAGGTATACCTCAGATGGGAGCCCTATGGCGTTAGGCTCGACCGAGCCCCATGAAGTGCGGGTGAAGCTAATGAACCCGCACCAAGGACTAACTCCCCACACGAAATTAAAAGTAATGAAAAATAACTAGAAGTACCGTGAGGGGAGAAACGCGTCCCCAGAGGTTTAGATGAACTGTCACTGGGTTTATGGCACTGCTTCGCTTTTTAGGGACTGTTCACTTGGTGTTTCAATAGGATGTCCAAGACAATAATTTTTCTAATCTTCCTCACTAGTAATTAAATTACTTCTTTAAAATAATTCTGAGGTATAAGCCTAGGAAAAGCTTCTAGTACCGTTAAAAACGCATTGAGAATACCTGACAAAGGAGAGCAACACTACAGCAATTTTATAATGACTTCCTTCTATGACAAAAAATAAATACCTTAATAAGTGGTATAATAAAATGGTGATTTACTAACGAATAAGTTAAAATTAACTATTTTGGCTTTAATTATGTTAGCTATTGTTATAGCGTCAAGCATTACTGTACTTAGTGCTCTCAATTCAAATACCCAGCTACTTACACAGAATAAAGAACCGAAGAATGAGGTGCCTCTCGAGTTCATGAATTGGAACCTGACTAAAAAGCCTCCGCTAGAGTTTTACGACACCTTAATTCAAAGTATAGTGAAGAGGTATCCTAACTTAGCTAAAGCCTATGTTATAGGTCATAGCTGGCGTGAGAGAAAAATCTGGTGCATTGAGTTAACAAGTAATGTGAAAAGTAAGGAAAGTAAAATACCGATAGCGATTATAGGAAATATACACGGGAATGAATGGGAGGCAGGTCTAGCTACTATTTATACAGCGTGGTGGTTCGTAGTTAATTACAATTACAATATTACGGCTAGGAAAATCCTAGATAACTACATACTTTACATTATTCCAATACTTAATCCGGATGGATATGATCAAGGCGTTAGAACAAACCTTAGACCAACAGATCATAATGGTGACGGAGTCCCCTTCGGAGACCCTCCCACAGACATTAATGGTGATGGAATAATATCTTTGATGTATACTGGCGCACCAGACTCGAAACCTGAGGAAAGAAAGTTCTTGGGATATGAAAGCCCGGACTTCGATAATAACGGCATTCCGGGAGACGACCCTAAACAGGGTGTTGACTTGAACCGGAACTTTAACTATATGTGGTGGAGATATGATGCAGATACTGGCTACGGGCAAGCACGTGCGCTTGCTGGCCCCTTCCCTGCTTCGGAACCGGAAGTGCAGGCTATCCAGAGATTCTTGATTACTCATCCAGTATGGGCATTAGCCACACTCCATACAGGCGAACAGTCAGTGCTATGGCCTTGGTGCTACTCTCCCAATCCCACTGAGGATCATGAATTCATGGAAAGTGTCGCTCTAAGAATGGCCAGAGCAATGACTCAGGTTACTGGGAGAGGATATTACTACACGCAATCCTATTATGACTATCCAACTGCTGCTGAGCTTATTGACTGGGCTTACGGCAGGCTCCATATTCACTCCTACACAGTAGAGCTATATTGCCCAGGCACTACTCCACCGTCTTGGGTCCCCATGCCATATCCCTTCGGGAAACCAGCAGTATGGGGTAATCCCATTCCTGAAGATAACTGGACTTACGTAGGACATCTTGAAAAATGGGATAACGTTTGGCTTAGAACTAGAGGTTATGATGTGATAAAGGATTTAGCTCCACCTGATTTAGAGTTAATGCTTAAAGGATGGATAGAAGCCTCCATAGTTATGATTGAGAGCGAGCCTAGCGGAACAGGGCCGATCGTACCTGATTACATCGGATGGTATGATATGCCATGTGCATGTTACAATATTACTGAAACTTAAAACTCCTTTTTATTTAAAATAGAACTCGATCTGACAGAGAACTTCCCTCTTCAGACATGTCAGCTGCCAATCTTAGTCGAGCTCTTCTAGCTTAGCCCTTGCATGTCTTACATCACCTTAACCATATAGTATTCGTCCAGCATTACATTAAGCCCTTACTACATGTCCTTTAGTTGACCTCTCAGCGAATGCTTCTTCAGTAGCTTAGGATGTAAAGTGTTATATTCTTTCCCATCCCGTAGCTGAGTATGATGAATACTCTAGGAACCATATTTCCCCGAACCTCCTAAACGTGTAAACCGTACTTGAAGTCTGTTACTCCTTCAAACATACCTGGATAATCCTCAACCCATATTGAAGCTGGTTGAGTGAAGAGACGTATGGATAAACTATCGGTTATTGCTACAACACCCTGGAATTCCTTCACCGGATTTGCTGCAGGACTTATCTAGTGAGGAGTGTTCGAATGGTTGGACTTATTAGATCCTTTATTGAGTTTTAGGTAGGTGATGATTGCTGAGTGCTAAGAGGTTTATACCGATATCTGAGTCTGTTCTTGCTGTTGCTGCTAAGCTTGCTGAGCGCTCTGGCATACCCTTAAGGGACTTTATTGAGTCCGTTCTTGCTGAGGTTCTGAAAGCCATGCAGTTCAGGTCTAATGTCATTGAGGTCATATCGCTGAGCGACCTGCTCGACGACTTGAGAAGGGTCGGCGGCGTCGTAGTCCCTAAGGACTTCATATATAAGTTCCTGGAGTCTATGGATGACGAACTATTTAGTGAACTGATTGATGAGGTCAGGAAGATCGCTTCATGGTACGGCACGCTAGTTAAGGTTAAGAGAGGGCCTGACGTCGAGACACTCAGGCTTGTTCTCAATGTCTGGTTGCCTGACATGAACGTAAGCATTGTTAGGAGCGGCAGTAGTGTGAGGCTTATTGCATCAGCAAGTAAGCAGCCTATGAGGGCTACTGAATTAGCAGGGGTCATAGTTGAGGAGCTCTGCAAGTCACTGGACCTCAAGGTCAAGGACTTAATAATAGAGAAGGGCATTATTAAAGTAGAGATTGAGGGTCCTGCAGGTGAGGTGAGTGGGGAGTAGGAAGACCGTAGGGCTTGACGCCGACTTAGTTAAGAACTTGAAGGAAGCAGCCAGGAAGAGGGGTATCACACTCAGTAATTACTTAAGAGCACTGATCACTGAAGCTCTCTCACTGGAGAACTTAGGGCATTACGCCCCCAGGGCCCTTAGGGAGAAGAAGATAGAGTACGTACTAGAGAACCTCGGCTTCGTCTTCATACCTAAGGAGGTACTAGATGACATGACACCCCAAGAGATCGAGGAGGTAGGTAAGAGAGTAGGGGTTGTTGCTAAGGAGCTGGGCATCAAGTCCTTAGAACTCATAGAGTTGCTGAGCAGGTCGATCGGCAACACAATTATGGACTCAAGCAGGATAGTACTGATCAAGACCCCGGGAAGCCGTGGGTCAGCACTAGTAGACTTAATTA
>JAGGUC010000016.1 GCA_021158735.1 Desulfurococcales archaeon
CTATGCGTTTTTGTTTCGTTGTGGTACGGTTTCATTGGTTCCACCTCGCCTCAGTATCATTGAGTCATGGGTGGTGGTCGAGCCCAACAGCATGAGACCCCTATCTAGGAGAACACACCCATGAAAATAATGAAACATCACATTACAAGTGTTTTAGCTCGAAACACAATGATACAAAATTATTCAAAACACTAGTTTAATGTTTTCTGCCCCGTCAAGCTCCACAAGTGATTCAGCACCGCCCCATAACTCAGTAATTGCTGGTGCCCTAATGAAGATCCTTCTGTAGGGTTCGCTACCTAATGCTGGTACCTTGACATCAGCCTCGAAGCTCTCCCTCTGCCTTCCGTAGTAATTTCTGACTACCTCAATGTCCATTACCCCTAGAAGCGGCTGTTGCACCTCACCTACGACGTTATCTCTCACCTTCTTAGCCATCATGATCGCCCCGCGCATGTACCGAGTAATGGGAGACCCTCCCTAACTAAGTCCCTAAGTAACCCTAGAACCTCGAACCTCTCAGCAAGCCTATAGAAGAACTCAACTATTCTATCAAAACCCACCACGTAGGACCTAGGATTAACTGAGGAATACGGCCTCACAAACACACCCGTACAGCCTCTTTCAATCACTGCATATTAGGGTGAGCATCAACATGAAGCTCATATAGAAGGTAAAGCTTAAATACTGTACTATACACTAAGCTCAGCTTCATAGAACGTAGCCTGCAGAAGTCGTGACGGCTAGACCGCCCCCTTATCCTTTATTTCGATCTTCTTGATGGTCCTCTTCCCCTCGGCATAGGTTACTTCGATTACTTCGCTTTCTTCTTCACTCTCCCACAGCACCTTAGCTATATTGGATAGTACCTCAACTGTCTCCTCACCCCACCTCTTCCTGTACTCCCCCCTCTCTTTAAGCTCCTTCTTCAGCTTCACTGCCTTAATGAGCGCCCTGGCCTCAGCCTCCCGATCCCCGCTCCCTAAGTACTCCTTAGCACTGACTACCTCTTCTCCCTCCTGCACGGCATCCCAGCCTCCCGGAGCTTGTCGATGACGCCCTCCTCCTCGGCCCTGCAGCATAAGTAATCTTCATTTAATTTATTCTTAAGTACCTCAACAAGTACTCTAGCCCTGAGCTCGTCCTCACTCGACTTCCAGAACTTCCATGCGTTAAGTGTATACACCAGAGTGTCCTCAGGTGACTGAATGTAGACTCTGTAACCACCGATCTCAACAACCACTAACCTGCGGTTAGCTAGGTTATCATCGACAAGGTCTATTGCCTTAGAGAGGAGGTGTCTTAGTGGTGCAAGTACGTAGACCCTCCCCTCATGAATACTGCCTACAGCGTCCAGAAACCTCCTAACTACTGCTGTAGCTGTTGAGGACCCTAAGATCACTACATCCACATCTATGGTCCTTATGCTGGCCCTAGTGTAGAACTCCACGGAGAATCCCCTCACGATGACTATCCTTCCCAGCCTCCACTCCTCAAGCTTAGTGTTGAGCCACGCCAGAAAGTACAGGAACCTATTAGTCTCACTAGGAATACTCCTCAACTCTTTCAGGATGTCCCTTGAGAACTCGCTGACTAACTTGTTCACGTAGGATCGAATTTTACTTTCATCGAAGTTACTAATACCTCCACCACCCATACTAACATCACTAAAGCAAAGCTATTAAAATATGAGCTAGCTACCTACTGCTATGGGGTTAGAAAACATTCAGGGAGACAAGTAAATGGTAAAAGAATTTTGATTTTACATAAAATTTTTTACATGGCGCATACGACAAGAAGTTGAACATTCAAGAAACTGTCTACCATGAGCTGTCATGAACTTCAAACCACGAAGTAGAACAAAGTATCACCATTCACAAACACCTCAAGCATACATGAAATCAACTCAACCAACCTATTCACTTAGAAAAAATTTTTAAATACTAAAATATTTTTTAATCGGTGAAATTGGTGTATTCCAGGTATGCTGTGACCAAGCTTCAAGCAGTACTTATAGCTATAATTGTGATTATAGCTATTGCTGCGGTTGCGGGGTTGGTACTTACTCAGAAACCTGCTCCACCCACTACAACACCCCCGTCAACTACGTCTCCGTCAGCCACCTCACCGTCACCTACATCAACCTCAACGCCAACCACGGCCTCACCAAAGCCGAAGAAGATGACGCTGGTTATAGTTACCTCTACTGAGCCTGAAGGCCTGGATATTCAGCAGGTGGATTACTCCGTAGTAGTTCATACCCTAATATTTCAAGCACTAGGTGCCTTCGATCCTGACATGAATGTAGTTCCTGACCTAGCCAGCGAGCTGACCCTAGATGTTGAGGGGAGTGCCATCATAGCTAAGATACCTGAGGACGCTAAATTCTCTAATGGGGACCCATTAGATGCCTACGTCGTGAAGGCTACGGTAGAGAGGTACCTGAACCTGAGCCCATTTGCTGGGGACTGGGCGATGCTTGACCACATTGAAGTGCCAGACAAGCACACCGTCAAGTTTGTGTTCGAGGGCTCACCAAACTACGTCTGGGTAGTCAATATACCTACGGAGTGGGGTGGGATAGTCAATGTTAAAGTAGCGGAGGAGGTAGGTAATGCTAAGTTCAACGAACTACCCATAGCTTCAGGGCCCTTCAAGGTCAAGGAGTGGGTTCATGGGTCACATATAGTGCTGGTAAAGAACGAGTACTACAAGACAAACCTCCCCTTCGTCAAGAATCACGGCCCGCCAAAGATAGATGAAGTAATCATAAGGTTCATAGCTGATGACCTAACTAGAGCTAGTGAGTTTCTGGCTGGTAAGGCAGACATAATGCTTGATGTACCAATAGATGTAGTGGGTGAACTGAGGAAGAACCCGGACGTCAAGCTGTACGAGATAATCGACCCAGGAATACATTACATTCAGGTAAATGTCAGGAAGGCTCCACTCGATGACATTAGGGTCAGGCAGGCAATAATGTACGCAATTGACAGGGAGACAATAGCTGACACATTAGAGAATACAGTAATTCCTTGGTACTTATTCATGTCACCGACACAAATGTGCTTCAACAAGTCAGTTGAGGAGTGGGCTGAGCAACAATACGCATACAATCCTGAGAAGGCTAAGGAGCTCCTAGCTGAGGCGGGCTGGGTCGACACTGATGGCGACGGAGTAGTTGACAGGGAGGGTAAGCCCTTAGTGCTCGAGCTTCTGGTACCTACTGACAACCCGAAGCTGAAGAGAATCGCCCCACTGATCCAGAGCATGCTTGCCCAAGTGGGAATTAAGGTAGAGCTGAGGGAGTTCAAAGGGA
>JAGGUC010000164.1 GCA_021158735.1 Desulfurococcales archaeon
GGGAGCTCCCATATATCGCCTTTCTTGACTTTTCCTTTATCGTAATCGCTCAGGAACTTGAGGTAGGGCATGAGCTCCTTAACAATGATCTCCGCATCCTTCCTCTCATCACCAGTAAGCTTAATCTTCATATTTGCTACCCTCAATTACCCACTCTCATTAGTTCTATAAAAGTGAGTTACCCAGTTAAGCGGTTGAGCATTACTACTTATTGTCTTAAGGGTTTGATTTAAGATGGAATTAAGGCGGTATTGAGGAACTACTGGATGTTTTATTACCTCCTCTAATAGTTTCCTGTGGACTCCGGCCATTGAGTACGTTCTACGGGGTTTCGTGTGTGCTGAGGAGCATCGGATGCTGAACTGATGGTCAAGGGCTTGCGTACTTTTAACATAATATTATGGTCAGAGTTTCTCGGGGGTGATATTTGGACTTAGTTGCGGTTATAGTTATTAGCGGGGTGAGCGTCGGGTTTGCATTGCTGCTGTTTGTATCACTGCTGTTTAAGAGTGCTCACACAATGATTGCTGAGGTTGGTGATGCTGGCGCAGTCAAGAGTGAGGTGGCAAGTACTTACAGCGAAGCACTTGATGTAAAGCCTGCCACTGTAGGTGGGGGCGGGGTGGTTCATGAGGAGGCTAAGCCAGCTCAGCAGAAAACCAGTACTAAGAGTAAGAAGTCCTCCAGGAAGACCCGCTCTATTGACGCCAGAATACTCGAGCTGAGGAGGAAGGGCTTGAGTATTAAGAAGATAGCTAAGGAGGTAGGATTATCTCCCTCCACAGTGTCTAGGAGGTTAAGGAAGCTGGCGTCAAGAAGAAAGTAGGTTGATACTCAGTGCAGTTGACTCGCAAGTAAATTAAGCAATAAATTTTCTTTTCTGAAACAACCCACATCAGAACAACTTCTTTACTTTTAAACACAGTACTTACTGGTGGCTTAGTTTGAGGAGGTTGAAGTCAGCTTCCACACCTGTAGATGATGCTGGGAGGCAGTACCACATACACCTCAGACGTGGGGACGTGCCGAGGTACGTCATCCTCCCAGGAGATCCTGGGAGAGTCCCGCTGATAGCTAAGTACTGGGATGAGTTCAGGGAAGTGGCTAGGCACAGGGAATACGTAACCTACGTGGGCAGGTATAGAGGGGTTGAGGTCGCGGCTACATCAACAGGTATTGGCGGACCTGCTACAGCCATAGCTATTGAGGAGCTCCTCCGTGTCGGTGCAGACACATTCATACGTGTAGGCACTACAGGGGCGCTTCAGAAGCACATAGGGTTAGGTGATGTGGTTATAAGTACGGCAGTTGTCAGGTATGATGGGACAAGCAAAATATATGTGGGTGTTGAGTACCCTGCAGTAGCCGACCTAGAGGTTACTCTAGCACTTATTGAAGCAGCAGAAGAGCTCGGCGTCAGGTACCACGTAGGGATAACGGCGAGCAGTGACAGCTTCTACGTAGGTCAGGGGAGGCCGGGCTTCAGGAACTACATGCCCGAAGAGTGGGCAGGTATTGAGAGGAGGTTACAGGAGATTAACGTTCTTAACTTCGAGATGGAGTCTGCTACAATCTTCACACTAGCGAACATATATGGCGTTAGGGCAGGCACGGTCTGTGCGGCAGTAGCTAACCGAGTAACAAATGAGTTCATTCCCAACATAGGTGTTGAGGACGCTATCAGGGTAGCTAATGAAGCAGTAAGAATACTTAGTGAGTGGGACACCATAAAGAAGGAGGGAGGCTTCAGGACACCCTCAGTGAAGGTTATTAAGGAGTACCTGGCCAGAAGAGGTGTGAGTACGTAGTTAAGTATTTCAGTTTAGTTAGTGATGAAGTGAAGGAGGCAGGACATGGTCAAGATCTTAATTAAGGATGCCTCAGTACTTACGTTTTCAAGTAGGGAGGACCTGTTCATTGAGAGGGGGTACGTGTTCATTAAGGATGGTGTAGTTGCTGGTGTTGGTAAGGGTGACCCCCCGGAGGATCTGCAGTACCCTGAACTCTTAATTAACGGAAGAGGAAGGCTGGTGATGCCGGGGCTCTCCTCAGCTATTACTTCAGTTACGTTGTACCCGCTTAGGTACAGGTTAAGGAGGATGTCATGGGGAGAGGTCGATGACTACCTCTCAATACTCACGAGGACTGACGTCTACTACTTAGCGGCACTGACTTTCGTTGAGCTGGTTACTAGAGGTGTTTCCTCAGTAATGGTGACTGACGTGTACCTTGACAGTGTGGCTAGGGCAGCTAAGGATGTAGGGATCTATGCGACTCTGGCAGTACCTTTTAACTGTGGTATAAAGGACTTCGACCCTGAGGGCGAGCTGAGGTTACTGATTAACAGGTGGCACGGAAGGGTAGAGGGAGTTAATGCAGCAGTACTCACATGCCGTGAGGATAATGAGAGCGTCTACTCACTAGCTAAGGAGCTCGGTATTAAGGTGTTTGTGCTAGAGCCCTCCTCATCTAATATGGTGAGGCACGGCAGCGTGATCTGTGTGAACCCGGCTGAAGGAAGTGGTGTGGGTGTTGTGAGGTTCGGTGACGGCTTAAGTAGGTGGGGCCCTGACGAAGGGCTTGGGGTGGGTGTCAGGCCGTCCTACAGCATGCTGGACGTCGTTAAGGAGGTGGTTTGGCGGACTGGTAAGCACCCGATCGATGTGCTGGCGGCATCTACATTGGTAAATACTTCACTCATAGGGTTTGACGGCATGGGTGCTGTGGATGTAGGGTCTAAGGCAAATATAGTTATGTTCAATATGTCGGAACCTCCTGGATGGCCTATACCGCCCAGTATAGATTCAGTAGTTAATGCGGTCGTAGAGGGTGACCTGAGGGTGGAGTCACTGATCGTTAACGATGACGTAGTTGTTGATTCTGGGGAGACGTTGAATGTGGGTGCTGACTTAATTAAAAAAGCTGTGAGTAGGTTTGAGCCAGTAATCAAAAAGTACTACACTTTAGGAATGTGAGCTCACGTAGAAGTACTACCTACTCCTCGGCCTCCCCCACCTCAGCCTTCTCGGATACACCTACAGCCCTCTTCTTAATGTACTCTATAATGTGCTCGGCCTCTTCTCTGCTGACATATCTTGCGTTCCTCGTAAACTCCTCGATATTCTCTCTTAAGGCCTCGTCAATACTTCTTCCCTCAGTCATTATCTTAAGCTTCTCAACTATGACTGGGTTAGGCTCCAGTGCAGCACCCTTCTTAACGTAGGCGATCTCCTCGTTAATTGGTACTACCTCGAAGGCACCGACCTCTCTCTCATCTAGCTTCATGACGTAGAGCAGGTCGCCGTCCTCTGTCTCACCTATCTTCTCGAATGTGTACCGGACTGCGGACTCCATAATGGCCGCCGCCTTCTCCACAACACTCTTAACAACATTCTCTACTTTCTCGTCGGGCACTCTCTTAAATACCTCGATCTTTAATGTGTCGAACTTCCACTCAATAACCCCTGGCTTTACTTCGTAGTCTATGGTCACCCTAACAACATCGCCTTTATTCACCTTTAACTCATCGACGAAGATCCTGTAGAGGACCTTATTCAGCTGGGCTACGCAATAGGCTACATCACCGGCCTTGACGACACCGTCCTTAATAACGTTCTTCAGCTGTGCGAATGCGGTCCTCCTCAACTTATCAGCGTAAGCACCAGCGATAACTAAGCCAGAACGTAAGATAGGCATCTAACCACCGAGAATATACTCAAATTACTGAGAAATAAATATTCTCATGGTAGTGTACTGGGTTGGGTAGGGGGAAGTTACTCAGAGAAATAGCTAGGGAGGTCTTCGGCGAGGGTATAGCCAGTAAGGTCTGGGGGAGGATCGAGGTAATAGGTGATCTAGCGGTTATCAGGAAACCCCCAGACCTGGAGCTTGATGTGCTGAGGGTGCTTGCTAAGGAACTCATGAAGAGGTTGAGTTACGTAAAGTCAGTGTGGGCGGCAGTAACACCGATTGAGGGGGTGTACAGGGTCAGGAGATACGTCTACCTGGCTGGTGAGCCGAGGTCCTTAACACTCTATAAGGAGCACGGCTGCTTATTTAAGATAGACATAACTAAGGTGTACATATCACCAACACTAAACTACGAGCACATCAGGATAGCTAGGCAGGTTCGGGAGGAAGAGTTCATCATAAACATGTTCGCGGGAGCAGGGCTGTTCTCAATAATAATAGCTAAGCACGCAAAACCAAGGAAGATCATATCTATAGACATAAACCCCCACGCCTACAAACTAATGAAGGAAAACATCAAACTAAACAAGGTAGAGGACGTAGTAGAGCCAGTACTAGGTGACGCAGGCGAAGCAGTACTCAAGTACAAGGAAACAGCAGACAGAATCCTAATGCCACTACCAGAACTAGCATACAAGTACATACCCAGAGCACTATACGCACTCAAAAAAGAAGGAACAATCCACATATACGACTTCATAACAGCAGAAAACAGAGAAGAAGCAATAAACA
>JAGGUC010000047.1 GCA_021158735.1 Desulfurococcales archaeon
ACAGCAAAAATTTTAAGTCTACGTATAACATCATCAACGGTGGGCCGCGGTAGCTCAGCTCGGTGGAGCGCCGCCCTGGTAAGGCGGAGGTCCCGGGTTCAAATCCCGGCCGCGGCTCCACGCTCAAAGGTTCTGCCGTTAGGACTACAGGTATGCTATGGGTATGTCTCCGAATCTTTCTGATTTTATGACATCACCCGGCTTTAATTCTGATGGTATGAGCCTGACACCGATACTTCTTCTCTTGATGATGCTCAGCGAGTACGTGTCGTAAAGTATTTTCTTTAGTTTCTCTTTCTTGTAACTCGCAACACTTATGGCTGTCATGTCTAAACCAGCCACACAGTATGCTGCTAAGTGCGCGAGATCCCTTACCTTCAGTTTCCCCTCTGCTACCCTCTTCTTCAGCAAGTTATCCTCAGCTACAGGCAACATAACCTCATTAAACCCGGTTACGTTTACATTAGCATCTATAGCTAGCTTACTAATTAGTTGATTGAGTTTGAATACTGCCCAGCCACTCCCGGGCTCCGGTACATCTGCTCCATTAACTAACTCTACGATCTCCCCCACACTCTCACTCATCCATGGCGATAGTGAGAGGTCGAGCCCTAAACACTTAATTCCTGTACGTGCTTCTACTTCACTGCAGAACGCAGCAACCTTCCTCACATAGCTGACAAGAGCTTCATACATGTTAGGGTCAGTAACAGCTGCTTTGACGAGGTCCGCGTACCTCAGAGCTATACTCACACCCCACAAGTTACTGAGAGACGTAGATACCGGGAAGTACGGGGTAGTTACGCGCCGCGGAAACACCACAGCCAGTCTGGTGAAGACATCAGTCTTACTACTGAACTTCCATAAGCACTCTACGTAATAGTCCAGCTGCTCTACATCACAGACCAAGACAGAACCAAATAATTCGTCACTCAACTCTAGAGAATTAATTAATAGCTCGTAAACCCCTGCATCCCTCACACGGTCTAAATGCAGTCCCGCAACAACTACACCGCACTCTCTAGAAAGTGCACTTAAGCTCACCACTATGTCGCGCAGAGTATCAGCTCTAACATATTTTAGAGAAGGGAATGAAGCCCTGAAGCCCCAACACCTGATAGAGTACTTACTAAGTAGTTTTCTGCTGACTTCTATAAGCGACTTAACTTTATCTATTAGGTCTCTCTGACTACTCGCACTTCCCGGGTACTCTGGAACGTGGATAGTTACCGCCCTAACAATTACCAATACTAACACCCCTGGCAGGAACTAACCCGTTCCTTAGTTTTTGACGTAACCCTAACCCCCTCGATCACGGTCCAAGGATACTGCCCACTCTCATCCTTCTCATACTTCTTAACTATGTCCCACACATTAAGTAGAGCAACCACAACAGCAGTAAGCGCCTCCATCTCAACACCCGTCCGGGCACTTGCCCTCACGATAGCCTCAACCCTAACCCTATCCCTACTAACTACCTGAAACTTCACGTCAACGAAGGTAATAGGTATGTTATGACATAGCGGAAGTACCTCAGGAACCTTCTTAACGGCCTGAATCGCAGCCACCTTAGCTATAGTAAAGACATCACCTTTCTCTACCTTACCCTCCCTGATCAACCTAATAGTCTCCTCCCTGAGCCTTATGTAACCTTCAGCCCTCGCCTCCCTAAAAACCACGTCCTTAGATGATATATCAATCATTCTAACACTCACGATCACACCTAATTACATATGCAACACAGAGGTTATTGTAACTTTACAGAACTACCACGACAGATTAACAATGCTCGCAAACCCTACACAACTTTAAGCTCAAAAATAATCAAACAGACATAACCCTTAACGGACCTAAATTGCTCATAACATAAAAAGTAAGGAATTTTAAATTAATGCCACACAACCTAGGCATCAGTTACTCTAAATAGTATGCCTATGTCTGCGTTGTAGTAGCATGATCCGCAACCAATACACCATGGTGGTGTGTCCTTCCTGAACTTAAACTTACTGACCCTCATATAGACCTTCACAGGGTAAACTCCTGCGTTTTCCAATCCACCTGCAACGAATATAGTTTCTGATTCTCCGTAGGAGAGTGAGGCCGACATTCCCGCAGCTAGCATACATACCCAGTAGGGTAGTGAGTCAACGGAAAACGTGACTGTAGCAATAGCAGCTAAGGCGATACCTGCAGCAATACCGACTTCGAAGTCATCCCTGCACATATCAGTCCAACTAATAATATGTTCAAGTGCGACGGACTCGCCAGGACCGAGAACACCGTCCCCCAGGGACGTACTGGATACCACCAAGTACTTCTCACCCGCTCGTTCAGGGTCATATATGAAGTTTTGGTACCATGAGGGTATGCCGTAACCACCCCCACCCTCAATTGTTATACCACTAACTATGATGTCCTCTACGTATGTATCGACTTTTTCGTCACCCGTATACCACCTGCTCATTACCTCGCCAGTAAGGTGTTCCACACACTCAGCAACCTCCCTATAGTACTTAACAATAGGTCTAGCCCAATCCAAACATACTTCTTCTGACTAGGATACACCTCCAGCCAGTCGTAGAAACTTACGGTCCTCTCCCATACTTTTCCTGCTTTGCATATCTCGATGCTCGCGCTCCCGCTCCTGTATTTGTTGATGAGGTCTAACCCCATAGTTACTGAAGCGTAGAATGCTGTGACTTTCCTGAAGCCCAGATTTATGGATACCCCAATTTTTGTTGATGCTTGGTTGTCTATGAGGAGTATGGGCATTTTTACGTAGTATTCTCCATTGTAGTACCTTACGCCATCACTAAATACTGCGGTGTTGTTTTCTGGTGCTACGTAGTACTGGAGTTCCCAGCGAAATCTTATGGCACACCCTATCGTGTCCTCGGGTTTTATAACTTTGACTTCTCTGTTACTTACATTACCCGCTACACAGGTGGGGCTACCACAAGTTTTGAAGTTCTTGAAGGGGACGTACTGAGGTGCTTGATTGGTTAGGAGTACGTTGAGGGTGTGTTCTATGGTTTCTCCTGCTAGTAGTTTTATTGGGTTGTAGGTGATGTACTTGCTGACCTTCTGCAGTACTGCGTGATTTGTTACGTTAACCACCCATAGGTTTACTTAGAGTCCTGCACCGAAGGAGTTCAGGATCGTCTTCCTGGCCCTACTGCCCAGGCCCTTTAGTAATGACTCAAGATCTTCTACCCGGTACTTAACGATCTTGAGGAATAAGTCCTCAGCCGGTATTCTCAATGTACTGTCATGTAGCTCACCCGCAAATATCTCGACTTCAGGAACCCTCAGCTGAGGCGGGGCAACCGCAAGCACCTGAGCATAAACTACAGTACCGGGAGGCACTGTCGGCATACCTAAGAAGTCTGCAACGACCCCGCCATCCCGGTCGTAAAATACAACATTAATAACTACTGAGCCTTCCCTAAGGATAAGGCCTGAAGACTGAAGAGCCGAAGCCACTATAATAGCCAGAACCAGTAGGGGCAGGAAACCTACCCATGAACCACACCCTTAACAATAAGGGTCACGAAAATCACTAAAGTACTTAATTCAATGACTCACCAAGAACCTAGGAAAATTTTACGCTGAGACAGAAACCTCTAAAATAATAATTGACACTCTTAATTGGCAGCTATTTCATGTACCTATTTGACTAATGACTTAATGATCTTTTCGCAATTACTAATAGCTTAGGTGTACTAAAGTAAAATCAATTTAGGATTCAAAGAAGAGCAAGGATTGGACAGAATGTCTATGATAGATCCTACTTGTAGAAAATGGATGTATGTAGGTGATACCGTGGGTATTATTAATATGTGCACCAACACCAATAGCAACAATAGTAATTTGGGTAGTTTTAATTATCTCTGTTTTATTAAATCATTAACTATAACCATTAGAGTTATTACTTATACCTTAGCTTACCTAATATAGTCTACGGACAGTCCCTCCATTATCCTACTAGACCATTAATATTTTGACGGGTCTACTAACCGGTCAGTTCTTCAGGTCTGTATGGCAATTTATTTTGTATTAACTTATTTTTAGGAAAGTATTATACAGAACGTTCATGGCAGGACTTGAGATTAAGGACTAGGAAATTAATACGTAAGTTATGCTTTAATATATTTGAGCTACGTAGGATTCCCCCAATGGGTTGATAGCAATGAGCAAAGAGAAGAGAGGCGGCATGTCTACACTATTACTTGGTATTAGGATGTTTTTTAATAATCCGTTAAGTAGGGTTATTTTGAGGGCTCTTTCACATGAGATCGAGGTGAATGGAAGAAGGCAGGCAATAGTATATAAGGCACTTGAATTGTATGCAGGTGTGGACACCACTTCTTGTTTCACAGCGAGATTTGCTTCACATCTAATGAAGGGAATTATAAAGTTCTTCATGGTTCTAGCTAGCGGTAATGAAGAAGAAGCAAGAAACGCCTTGAGAGACCCAGCGCTTATAAGGGGATTGACAGTAGTTTTTCAGGGACTAGCACTTTATGGTGCTACAGTACCGCAGAAGCTCCCAGCACCATTTCAAGTTGTGTGGAATTTCACCAATATGTGTAACTTAGCGTGTAAGCATTGCTACCAGAGAGCTGGGAGACCCCTGCCTAATGAATTAAATTATGAAGAAAAACTAAGGGTGATTGAGCAATTAGATAAGGCTAATGTTCCATCACTGGCATTCAGTGGTGGTGAACCGACCATACACCCTCAT
>JAGGUC010000080.1 GCA_021158735.1 Desulfurococcales archaeon
CATTTATTAGGTCTACTGGTATGGACTTTATCGCCGCGGTGTATATTATCATCCCAAAGCTGGCACCTACATAACCATTAATCATTATCATAAGAAGCTGTGAGTACGGCTTATCCAGTAACCAGTTGCTGGGCAACCATGACTCAGGCACTCCAAAGAATTTGAAGAATGGATTCAGGAGACCCACTTCAGGATCTATAAACCAGATCCAAAGTAATGCATAAATAATTCCAGGAGTTATTCGAGGTAGTAGCCATGAGATCCGTAGTATTATAGACAGGATCTCGTTTCTAACAAAGAATGCTATAGCAATAGACAAAACTATAGTGAATAATGCATTGATCGCTAATACGCTACCCACATATAGCGCTGTAATCTTTAATACTTCGGGGAGGTAGGGATCTCCTCCTAAGAATATTTTCCGGAAGTTAATGAGCGTCAGCTTAACATCCGGCGTGAAAAAATCACGTATGAAAGCAAGAAAGTTCTTAATTGTGAGGTTAGTAAAGCTTAAGTAGACGGTCAAGACCACGGGGAAGATCCAGAAAAGCGCTATCATAATTAATAGAGGAGCCAGGAATAACCAGGGCAGAGCCTTACCTGATACCTTCAATTTTTTAAACTTTGACTTTTTCTTCAAGACTTTATTCGTCTCTATACTAGGCATTAGTACCACCTCTTTAAGGGAGGTCCGCAAGGTACTAAGCCAGCATAAATTGAAATATGATGCTCTTATTACGTCACAATAATTCTTGTATTTAAAAATAAAAAGGTTATTTAGTTGTTTTTGGAGCTATTACTTTATGATTATTTGATCACCTAATTCAGTCTTTAGCGTATTGACCATTTCGTTAAGTGCCTCCTCAGGCGTCAGTTCTCCTTTCTCAACTTTCGTTATTGCGGCGATCCATGCATTCTTATAGGCATCATACTTCGGGTGTATGGGCTCGTATGATGTGTAACTCAGCATGTAGGCTACCTCCTTAAGGTATTCTGACTTCTGATAGTATGGGTGGTCGACAGTTACCTGCCTAACAGGTAGGTGGGAGCTGTCGACAGCGTGTTTAGCATCTAATGGTGCAGAGGTTGCTAATGCTATTAGTAGGAATGCCAGCTCAGGATGCTTTGACTGTGAGGTCACGTAGTAGATGTATGGGCTCGATAGGGTCATTGGACTTAACCCAGACTCTGGAGCTGGCACCAGTGCAAACCCTACATTCTCTCTAAGCCACGATTCCGTAACATTTCCTAACTTCTCATGGTACGGTACTTTCTGCCACTCCGACCAATGCCATGTGCCGCCGAACCAGAAGAATACCCTACCATTTACGAAGTCTGAGTGTATTTTCCTCCATGAAGTACCTATCATGTCGGGTGGAAGGACTTTGCTCTCCTGCGCCATTTTATAAAGTAGCTGCAACATTTTCAGCATGGCTGACTTCACTAGAACTAGCTTGCCTGTCTCCGGATCCTGCATTATGCCGCCGTACTGGTAGTAGAATATGATGAACGGTGTCCCACCAAAGTTAGGCCTGTGGTAGAAGCCCCACTTAACTAGTCCCTTATCCATAGCCTCCCTAGCCACCTCTATTAAGTCAAGTAATGTTACCTCACTCTTTCTGATCTTCTCTGGTAGTGTATTTATCTCATCCTCAGTCCATCCTAAAGCTCTGAGGACATCTTTTCTAAAGTACAGGGGGCGTGCCTCAGTGTCCTGTGGTATGCCCCATATTTTACCCTTGTACTTAACCGCATTCCAGAGTGATGGATGGACGTCCTCCAACAGTATCCAGTACTTCTTTACGTAGTCGTCTAAAGGTATTATGTACCCTCCATCCGCAAGTGTAGCAAGGTTTTTCATAGCGATGATATCTGGTGCTTCTCCGGCAGCAAAAGCAGCAGTCAGTTTCTCCATGTAGTCAGACCTGAAGTACCGCTTTTCAACAACTACTCTAACATTAACCCCGGCCGCCTCTAACATCTTGTTGAGTATTTCTGCTGCCGCCTCGATGTTATTAACTCTGGTAACGTCGACGGGAGAACCTGATGCCCACACGGTTATTTTTATTTCACCAGCCGCAGGGGTTGCTGTAGCGCTTTCCTTTACTGTCTGTGTTATGGTCTGAGTTACTGTTGTGGTGTAAGCTCCTGAAGGCGGTGCAGCTGGCTTTAAGACATATCCTATGCCAACACCTACGAGTACTCCTATTACTAGTAATATTGCTCCTAAGATGGTTAGTTTTTGAGTCATAACTCATACCCCCAGGGGTAGGAGTTTTTAACGCTGTTCCGATAATATATTAGGATTTTATTTATAAGTATTGCTCTTCACTCATGTACTGTCCCTTTTTTATTATAATTTTTTAAAATAGTAGTTTTTTATGTATTGAATAATTTACGTAGTTAAGTTTATAGCAAAACAAAATTAAGTTTCGCCCGTAGTTTACCTAGGTGTCAAATAATGTGCATTCATGTCCATATTAAGGTAATACCTTTGGGTGTAGGTACGAGTATATCAGATTATGTTGCAGAAGCTATTAGAACGTTGAGGGAACTGGGCTATAGTCCGTTAGTAGAGTCAGGGGAGACAGCTGTTGAGGTTAAGGACTTGAAGGAGGTGGGGGAAATAGTAAAGCATGTTAATGAGAAATTAGCTAGAATGGGTGTGGGACGCGTGCTGACTTTTGTATCAATTGACTACAGAACGGATAAGGCGCGCAGTGTAGAGGACAAGATATCTATAGTTAGGAGTAAGCTCAAGTAGTATAAGCATGTGCTTAGATGTTAATTACGGATATTTAATTGTTGGATTGATTCGATGTTGCTGGCCTCGATAGCTACTTCTATGCTGACCCCTACCTAGAAGTATTATAGATGAGGTAGTACCGTTTCCTCGGACCGTATCACTCTATGCGTTTTTGTTTCGTTGTGGTACGGTTTTCATTGGTTCCACCTCGCCTCCAAGGCTCATCCCATAGGGTCGTGGGTGGTGGCCGAGCCCAACAGCATGAGGCTCCCATCACCCACACACCCATGAAAAACATTAACACAATATACTTATAATATTTCGCTTGGAATGAAATAACACAAAAAGATACAAAAAGATACAGTATAATGTTTCTGCTCCAGTAACTTCAAATCAATGTAAACTAACCTGCACTCCTAAGGACGGACTTTAATATATTACACTTATGTTTTGATTAAGTGCTGGATCTGCGGTAATGCATTAGTCTTCATATTTATAACCCCCGTTTACATATCTTGTAATGGTCCCGCCGTAGCTCAGCGGAAGAGCGCCCGGCACCCGGCTGAATGTAAGGCTGGGCGGGAGTGTAGGGTGTGGCAACGCCCACACGCAGACAGGGGCGGATTTCCCTGTGGATGAAGCGTGGCAGTCGCTGGGCAGCTGCCTGGGCAGGTACCGGGCGGTCGGGGGTTCGAAGCAGGCAGGGGGTTATCCTGCCCGCGGAATTCCCCCCGGCGGGACCACAATTACTTCTTACTATTCTTGGCTTTCCAATTTTTGTAGCTTATCTATTAATTCGAGTCTAGACTGAATATCTATTAGGAAAGCCCTCAGGTTCTCGGTAACAGCCCTAGCTATATCGACCTTCCTTCTGAGACCGGGTACTAGGGCGTCCGGATACTCTAGTGCCTTAGATAACTCATATATTGTTTCAATTATGCTGAAGTATTTCCAGGCCTTGTCGATCTCTCGATTACGTAGTAAGGTTAGGGTATATCGTTTTATCTCACCAACAACATCTAGAAGTCCTTGAAGATATGGTACTGGATGGAGGTTGAGGTCTTTTGGTGTGGGTAGTTTTTCATTAATAATTATTGCATAGAATACTTCTGCCTCAGCATACTCTGCTAAGGCATTGTATAAGAGGTTAGAATATGCTAATTCTGGATGAATTCTTAAGTTATTAGTTAGCTCGGTAACCTCGGCTCTTAACCTTACCATCCTAGACCTGGCTGAGTCCAGGTCACCTTTATGAATGTCAGTAATTGCGTACCCAGCCTCTCTTATGATGTCTCTTGTTTTCTTTATGAGGCTCTCTCTTGCACTATCTTTTTCCTTCAGAAAGGAGTTTATAGTGGATATGGTGGTTCTTATTTCATTTTTAATGTCCCGCATCTCAGGATTTCACCATGTTAAGTAGGTGTTTCTCTGATATTAAGTGGCTTAACTATGCACTAGGAGCATTACCCCACCTTAATAATATTCTGTCTACTTGCCTCCCTAAGCCTACTCATTATTGCCAGTCCCAGCCCCCTCTCATCGAAGCCCTCGCAGATAGCTACATCTATGTTCAGTGAATTCAAGCTTCTAAGTACCTTAAAGACGTTTTTAGCTACTTCGTAGAGTTTTTTCCTAGAACCTATTGTTATTAACTTAACTCTAGACAGTCTGCTGTAGTAGTGCTGTGTTTCCTTTGATGCTATTACCCCTACTCTATATCCCTTATTAAGGTAATGTTGAGCCACCTTAGAGACTTCTTTGGCGAGTCTTAATAGGTTAGAGTAGTTATTCATTTCCACAAGTACCAGCGGTGTCCCTGGTTTGTAGTGAGTGTACTTACTTCTTGGAACTTCCCTATCTTCCTGCCTGAGGCCTCTAGCGTGTGCTGGCACCTTAACTTTAGTATTAAGCATGCTTTCTAAGGTCTCAACCAGTACAGGTCCTGCTCTAATTAGTATTGGAGGAGTAGTGGTCAAATCTACCACTGTTGACTCTATGCCCAGTAAGGTCTCCCCAGTATCTATAATTGCGTCAACTCTCCCGTAAAGGTCTTGAATAACGTGTTCTGCCGTGGTAGGGCTGGACCTTCCAGAAAGATTAGCGCTAGGTGCAACCAGTGGCACGCTGGTCAGTTCTATTAACTTAATGGCTACTGGGTGTGCAGGCATTCTTACACCTACCTTAGGAAGTCCTCCAGTAACTATGTCTGGCACTCGATGCGATTTCCTAAGTACTAGCGTAAGCGGTCCCGGCCACATAGCCTTAATTAGTCTCCACGCTTGTTCTGGAACTTCCGCTACCACACTACTAAACTGCTCAAGCCCTGATATATGAACTATTAAGGGATTTCCGAAAGGTCTCTCCTTAATCTCGAAAACCTTCCTCACGGCTTGCGGGTTAAACATACTAGCACCTAAACCATAAACAGTCTCAGTAGGAAAAGCAACTAGGCCACCTGACCTGAGTATCTCAGCACACTTCTCAATGACTCTAATGTCTGGATTAAGTGGGTCTACTTTAAACACTTCAGTCATTCACATGCACCACTACCAGTATTCAACTTTAAAAATGATTAAATGGCGCCGGGGGGAGGATTCGAACCTCCGACCACCGGGTTAACAGCCCGGCGCTCTACCGGCTGAGCTACCCCGGCACCAATATCAAATTAAGTTAAGGGGGTTTTAAGTAATTCTATGG
>JAGGUC010000099.1 GCA_021158735.1 Desulfurococcales archaeon
GAGTTCTGAAGGCTTCAGATACATTGATAGTGATACGTACGTTAATAACTGGACATTTACTTCAGCAAGGTACGCTGCTGGCGGGGTGATCAAGGCTGTGGAGGCTACACTGTCAGGGAGCACGTCAAAGTCCTTCGCACTCGTCAGACCTCCGGGACATCACGCAGGTGTGAGTGGTGCTGCACTAGGTGCCCCAACACTTGGGTTTTGCATATTCAATAACATAGCTGTAGGAGCTAAGTACCTCCTAAACAGGGGATTCAGGAAAATAGCTATACTCGATATTGATGTTCACCATGGGAACGGCACTCAGGAGATATTCTGGGACGAGCACAGAGTACTCCATATTAACATACACCAGGATGGCATATACCCAGGCACTGGGTCAGTAAGTGATGTCGGCGGTAGGGAAGCTGCTGGTACTAAGGTGAACATACCCCTAGGTCGTGGTGCAGGAGACCACACATACATGGTACTATTCAGGGAGATCGCCGAGCCCCTAGTAAGTGAGTTTAAGCCAGACTACATACTGGTTTCAGCAGGGTTTGACTCCCACTACTCCGACCAGCTAGCCGGTCTTGCCGTAACTGGTAACAGTTACTACGAGATATTCTCTAACATAGTCAAGCTCTCTGACCGATACTGCGGTGGAAGGCTGACCGCCGTGCTGAAGGGCGGGTACCGCGACGGCTTAATTAAAGGGGTGCCAAACGCTGTAGCAGCACTGATGGGTATTGACCCCGTAATCACCGATAATGAAGTATCTGACGCCTTCAGCCATAAGATCCGGGACTTAATAGCGGAGCTTAAGAAAGTGCTATGTCCCTACTGGAAGCTGTAAGTAGTTGGGAGCTACCACGGGTAATTCTCAAACTAAATAACCAGTTATCGGTCAGTGACACCCTGATTTTATAAGTACTGATTTACCTCCATAAATGGTGGTACCTTAAATACGTGGTTAGGTAGCGATGGTGAGAATAGACCCTAGGCTGTGTATACTCTGCAGAGGGGGTAAGGCCCTATGTGGGTACGCCTACTGCCCAATCATAGCTGAAGCTATGGCATCAATTAAGGTGAAGAAGATCTCAGGCAGAAAAGAATTCTTCGGGTCCAGCCCCCCATCTGTTTTTGTAGGCAGGTTTGGGTACCCTGAAGTACTAGCTGGTCCGTCAGCTCCTCCCGTCGTAGGGGATACTTCCATATATGACCTCCCCGAGAAGTGGCTGGTACTGCCGATCGAGAAGATCCTTGATTACAGGCTTAGCTTAGTTACCGCTAGGCAGAGGGTTAAGGTGTCCGACATAAGTAAGTCTAGGCTCATTGAGCTACTGCATGAGCTAGTGCTGTCTGTGAGACCTATTGAGGTTGAGGTAGAGCTCCTTAAGCCTCCTAAACCAATTGTCAGGTTGAGTGAGTACGAGGCTCCTCAAGGACCGACAGCACCACTTAAGAACTTCAGGATCGTTGGGAGCGGTGCTTCAGCCAGGGTTATTGAGTCAGTATACAGTGACGCGGACATGAGGGCGACTAGTGCGATAATAAAGTTGTACAGATATGGTGTACCGATAACTCATATCCAGAGAATGTTGAGTGTAGGTGCTCTGGGTAGGGGGCGTAGGAGGAGGTTAGTGCCTACTAGGTGGTCCATAACAGCTGTCGATGATACCGTATCCAAGTACTTGATCAAGAAGGTAAAGGATCTCCCAGTGATCAGTGAGTACAGAGTGTACGTGAGGAAGCACGCTAAGAACTTATTTCTCGCAATTCTTACTCCCAGACACTGGAGCTTTGAGTGGATGGAGGCGTGGTACCCTAACTCAACGTGGAATCCTGGAGAAGGTGAGGTAAGTATTGAGGGTGATTACGAAGGGTTTAGAGGGAGGCGTACGTACGCATCGATTGGGGGGTGCTACTACGCCGCTAGACTAGCTACGGCCGAGCACCTGCTCTCAGTTGGCAGGCAAGCAACTGCAGTTGTTTTAAGGGAGATCTATCCCGGTTTCAACATACCTGTTGGTGTATGGTTTGTTAGAGAGAACTTGAGGGCGATGTTCAGGGCTGGCCTTATAGCTAAGGTAAGTACGTTTGAGGAGGTAGTTGAATTAATTAATAAGTACACGGACCTGGGCGCCAACACATGGCTGACTAAGTCGAGACTCATCAAGTACTTAACATGCAGCAGGTCATTAACGGATTATGTAGGGATCGGTGAGGCTTATTGAGGGTTAAGGTAATCAAGGTGAAGGAGGCGCTAATACCGAGTGGGTTGCCGGATATTGACTGGGCCTTTAACCCCTACGTCGGCTGCCAGCACGGGTGCATATACTGTTACGGGAGGGAATACGTTAGCGACAGAGAAGTAGCTAGATACTGGGGTGAGGTGGTGGGCGTTAAGGAGAATGTAGTTGATCTACTGAAGCACGAAGTGAAGCATAAGAAATTAGGGGTTGTCGGAGTCGGTACTATAACCGACGCTTACCAGCCCTTAGAACTTGAGTACGAGCTGACAAAGTCCTCGCTTAATGTATTGCTGGGCAGCGACTTCAAGGTCAGCATTCAAACAAAGTCAGACCTTATTCTGAGAGATAGGGAACTCCTCAGCAAGTACGGGAATAGAGTTGACGTAGGAGTCACAATAACTACTATGAATGAAGAGATAGCTAAATTACTCGAGCCTGGAGCACCCCCGCCCTCAAGAAGGGTTAGGGTTCTTGAAGAATTAAGTGAGTCAGATATTAGTACCTGGGTCTTCCTAGGACCTATAGTACCGGGTTTAACGGACGACCTCAACACGATCAGAGAAGTAGTTGAGGTTGCTGCAAACACTAATTCAGAACTATACTACGACAAGCTAAGGGTCAAGAACTTCATGTTAATGCCTGACCACCCCCTCTATCGGGCAGCTAGGAGGGCCCTGCGGTACAGGTGGGGTAGGTTATTCAAAGTAATTACTGAGATATGCAGGAAGTACGGTGTTAGGTGTGGGTTCGGGCTGGACTACAGTGCATCTGTGAGCGGAGAGTCCCGTGGAGTTATTAGTCTCGACGAGTTCGCTAAAAAACACTAGTAAATTAAATGCCTACATGATTAACTATGGATTTATTGGTGACGAACTCTGCCGCCTCGCACATAAGGCGGGGGCCTTAGTACTTAGCTTCTGGCGGAATTGGCTCACCAAACCAAACCACGTCAGGTCTCAGGAATGAGTCGCACCTAGGGCATTTAGACGGTATACTCTCTGGCGGCTTACTGAGGAGTGACTTGAAGCTGCATGCGGTATTGCTGCATTTAACCCTCCATATATTGTCATGTAGCTCGATAATATTTCGTGAGCCAGCTGAAGCGTGGAGTCCATCGACATTCTGAGTTATTACTGCCTTTAAAATACCTGCTGCCTCCATCCTAGCTAGTGATAAGTGTGCTGCATTAGGTCTCGCCCCACTTATTATCTCCATTCTCCACTTGTACCACTTCCAAACTAAGACTGAGTTCCTAGCGAATGCTTCGGGGTTGCTAAGTCTTCAGCCCTAAACCTCCGCCAGAGGCCGTTAGGGCCCTTGAATGTCGGTATACCGCTCTCGGTGGAAATGCCTGCACCTGTGAACGCTATTGCGTACTTGCTGTGCTTAATTAATTTAATAGCTTTACCGATCACCTGGATCACCAAGACGTAATGTTTAGCGGGGCTCAGCAACCCCGAAATAGATAAGAAACAGGCCGCAGTCCTATTTTAACTTCGTTAATTTACTGTAGTAATTGATTATGCTGTAACTCTCTCTAACCCACCATCTTCCCTAACAATAAACGTATCCTCCGTCTTTACCTGCCCCAACCCTTTCAGCAGTATCGGTGCGTGCACGAAGGCCAGGACCATGCCTGGCTTAATCTCCACTGCCCTGTGCCCTGGCACTATCGTAGTTATTGGGGGCTCCTCAACCTGCAGACCCACCCCGTGAGCGTACCCGACGACCCTGTGCTCTAGCAGTCCGTGCTTAGCATAGACTTTGTCCAGCTCCTTCATTACATCCGTAAACCTCGTACCAGCTTTAGTTCGTTTCAGCGCTAGTTCATACACCTCCTTCGTGCAGGCTAAGGCCTTCTCAGCCGTGCCGCTAGGCCTCCCCACGTAGACTGTTCTCGACATATTAGCATAATACCTGTTGTAGTCAGCAGCCATAACAATAGTAACAAAGACACCATCCCTAACCTTAACGTCCCTGAAGGGCTCGGAGTGGACTCTAGGCGCTGGTCCGACATTCACGTGCACGTGGGGCTCCTCGCAACCGCTCCTGTACAGCCTGTAGTAGGCTTCAGCAGCTATTTCGGTTTCAGAAAGCCCAGGCTTTACCGTTGAGAGCACGTACTCCATAGCTTTGGAAGCTATCTCACCCGCCCTACGTATCGACTCGATCTCGTACTTATCCTTAATGACCCTCAATTCGAAGACCAGCTGACTTACGTCAACTACCTCTACC
>JAGGUC010000152.1 GCA_021158735.1 Desulfurococcales archaeon
TAGATGAAAAACTAATAATTATCTATAATGACAGGATAGAAATCATAGAGTAGTTTCCTCATAAAGTAGCAAGTTATCTACAATTATTGATAAATGCTTGGTGGGCCCGGGGGGATTTGAACCCCCGGCCTCCGCCGTATGAGAACACAACAATATGCATTGATGTTCCAAAACGATAATCAATAGGGACATCAACTATGATATTATTTGCCTTGAAATACGCATGGTTATTTATGGGCCTTGGACAAGTGGGCCATACTAATAAATGGTTGTATGATAGTTGTATGAGTGATGAATCCGAGAATAGTGCTTATTTATAGGCACGACCTCTAGGGCCGATGAAGTGTACTGTAATCATCTTAGAACTCCAATCAATAATATACACTATCCGTATATCGCCTAAGCGAATCCTAAAAGTATCCTCAAAACCTTTGAGCTTCTTTATATCGTAATCCCTGAATGGTAAGGGGTTTGTTCTTAACTTATCAAGAACCTCTAATACTCTAAGCCTATAGTCTTTTGGTAGTCGCTCTAAAGTTCTAACGGCCCTGCGTTTCACCTTTACTTTGAAGAGCCCTTCACTCAAATAAACTCCCCACTACTTGTTTCCCATAAGTTTCCGCTTGATTTCATCAAGGTCTACTAATTCATCCTTCGATTCTATAGCCTCAATTTCATCGGGAAGAGGTTCTTCCTCCTCGATGTTCTTTTCGATGATGAAACGTAACATAGACTCCATCCTAGCCAGCCTCTCTTTTATCTCCTGAATCTCTGATAAGAGTTCAGAGCTTGCCAACTTTTAACCCCTAAGCATAATTTAAGTAGAGCGACTCTAAAAGTTGTTGACTGAAAACTGATGACAATAAGTTTGGTGGGCCCGGGGGGATTTGAACCCCCGACCTCCGCCGTGTGAGGGCGGCGTCCTAACCGGGCTGGACGACGGGCCCCTTAATTCGTCCTCTCGTGTGGGGTTAAATGCTTTATTGCTATTAGACTTAAAGCTCTATATGGAGAATGAATGTGCTTAACTGTATATGTTATGAGTTAAGTGGTAGCCGGGCGGGGATTCGAACCCCGGTCACGGGGTCTCTCCCGTGTGAGGAGGCCAAAGCCCCGCATCCTTGGCCGCTAGACGACCCGGCTGTGATTATATTTACTTACTTGGTTTTTAGGCTTTAATGGGTTATTCATGTACTTGCTGAAGATTTTTACGTTTGGTGCTCTAACTTCTTCTTTATTATGTAGTGTGATACAGCAATTGATGCTGATGGGGTTAAATAAGTGAGTCCTGGTATGTGGTAATGCTCCCCTAATGCTAACTCGGATTTACTGAATTCACCATCATTACCGCTTACAACCACCATTAATGTGCCCTCGGCAAGAGGCTCTAGCTCCTCAAGACTCATAGAGTTGTCTGACTCCTTAACTATCAGAATAGTTTTTATAGGACTGAGTAATTCGACAGCATCTTTTAGTACAGGTAGAATTATGAGTGGCATGCCCAGCTTATACGCGTACTTACTTGCTTCAGGGAGGCCTGTCTGAGCAGCCATACCACTAACCTTAGTCACGACGAACGCCCTAATTCTAGGCTCCGACACTATACCATACGCCGTCTTCACACTGTCAACGAGCTTCTGCGGCGAGGCCACGTTATTGAGTACGAATACCAAGTCAACCACACTAACTCACCAGAAACTTAAGTACCTCACCAGCTATAGCTTTAGCTAGTGGAGGAGGAACTGCTTCCCCCACCTGATTGTACTGCTCATCCTTCCCACCAAGAAAGACGTGATCGTCGGGGAAACCCATTAAGCGGGCCTGCTCACGAACTGTTAGTAGCCTGTTATCAAATGGGTGAATGAACCTGGAGGACCCTAAGACCGTGGGCGCTAGTCTGTAAGGATGTAACTTAATGAGATTAGGTAACCTCACACCTCCTGCACCTTCATACCGGATCAGCGACTCTCCCCACCTCAATCTAACAACACGTTTTAATTTCCTGTAACTCAGTCTGGGAGGTGGTTCATGATTAGGTATGATGGGTTCCTCAGAAGGCTCTGGCAGGTCATTAAGCACGTCCCACACACGAAGCATATTCGACTTCTTCATGGGCTTAATAGGTATATTAGAAATGAATACCCTGACGCGCCTTGAGGGGGTTCCATAATCTTGAGCACGTAACACATTAAAGAATAGTTGTTCATACCCTGCTGCCTTAAACTCCTTTCTGAGGGCATCCTTCAGGGGCCCCTCCATAATCGCAGGCACGTTCTCCATTACGAAGATCTTAGGGCTTAAGCACTCAACTATTCTGATAAACTCCAGTACTAAAGTCCCCACAGGGTCAGAGTAGAGCCTGTCAAGAGACTCGGGCTTCCTGCTCGGGTTTGCTCCAGTGAAAGGTTCGCAGGGTGGACTACCTATGATTACATCAGCATACCCTCCAGTTAAGTACCTCAGGTCGTCACAACTAATGTTTCTTACATCCTCACACAAAACCACGGCACTCTTAAAATTCCCTTTAAATGTTCTAGCAGCTGCTCTGTTACTGTCGATTGCTAGGACATGCTTGAGGGAGGAATTAAAACCTCTTGAAAAACCGCCAGCGCCTGAAAAAACATCAATGAGTGAGGGTTCTCTCCTCATTCAGTATTTCCTCTTCAAGACGCTTAATGAACTCCTTAAGTTCACTCTTTATGCTGTTGTTGTCCTCGTAAACAAGCATCTCACCGCACCTTGGGCAACGGAAGTCATTTTCCATAGCTTCCTCAAACGTCAGTCTTACATCATCTACTGGACACGTGTAGAAGGTGTTGCTCTCCTCAAACGTCAGTCTTTCCTTCAGTCTCTTCAGTACTGCTTTCTTCCTCTGTAAGAGCACGTGGTTCAGCCGTGTTATGTCTATGAACCAGTAGTAGATGTACTTGTTATCGCTTGGGCTCCTGACCTTTTTGTACATTACTAGACCTAAGTTGTGTAGTTCATAAAGAGCCCTCCTTATGTCCTGCTCACTGAGACCTACTACTGAAACTATGTCGGTGTCAAGCATTTCCTTCTTATTCTTAACTAAAACCTCGAATACTTTAGCACCTATCGCGCCGACATACTTTTCTATGAATGTCAGCACCTTCCCAATATCTCTGCCATCACGCATTTCTCACCACCTTCTTTCCATGAGGGCAGGGCTCAATACGTATCTTAGCATCAGAGTAAATAAAATGTAATTCTCTTCCCTCAAATAATCTGTCAAGAAAGAGGGCTAAGGCCGCGACCTCTGAATGGGGCTGGTGACCTACTGCTATATTGTAGTCAGCCACCTCATAGAAGTACCTGGGGACTTTCTCAGCACCCACTACAACTAAGATGTCTCTAAGAGCGCTCCTTATTCCATCAATAACATCGTCTACGTGGAGGCCGTACATGGTTAGGTGAGCAACTATACCGCCCCTCTCCTTCCACTTTCTAACATATTTTTTAGATGACACACCGGCCACTACCTGAAAGTCTCTCCTGCCCCACACCTCACACACCTTTCTCAGTGATGTAGCTACTTTCTCATCTGTGATGTCACCTAATATGAAGCCGTCGGCGCCAAAAGCCCTCGCAACTAAGCCTACATGAGTTGTTATCCTCTTATCCCTTTCTGGTCTGTGACCGATCCTCAGTACGTAAACCTGCCTTTTCCTTCCTGATGAAATCAGACGTCACCTCCTTCAATACGTCTAAGTTTGCTTCCTCAAGAGCTGAAATTCTAACTACGCCCCACCTCCAGGGATATGTATCTGGCAGGACACTCCTAACAGCATCCTCAACCATACGTCCACGGTCACTGCACAGATCTATTTTATTGAGGGCGATTACTATAGGCTTCCCTACATACCCTATTCTGGACAGTGTGCTTAAGGAAGACCTTAACTTTGCGAGAACGGAGTCCACGCCCTCTGAGGAGTCTAAAACGAGTAAAGTTAGGTCTGAGGAACTCACTTCCTCTAACGTAGCATAAAAAGCCTCCACTATCTCAGCTGGTATGCTGCGTACAAAACCAACCGTGTCAACAACGATAGCGGTTAAACCACCCATGTATGCCCTCTTAGCTTTAGGAGTAAGAGTAGTAAACATTTCAGGGCCCGCAGGCTTGCACTCACCGACTAACTTATTGAAGAGTGTGGTTTTCCCTGCGTTGGCATAGCCAGTAATCGCTATGTGCGGGAAGCCCAGGGCTCTTCTCTTACTTCTCTCAAGCTCCCTCCGGAACCTCAGCGAGTCGAGCTCTCTACGTATCCTAGATAACCTACTCTTTAAGTGCTGATAGTACTTATCTATGGCGTAAGCTCCAGGACCTAGAAAGCCAGGTAGTTCCCTTAATTTCGCCCTCCTAACCCACTCTCTAATTAAAGGTAGTTGATGGAGTATTCTCGCCATCTCTATTTGGAGCTTAGCCTCCTTAGACCCTGCGTGAAGCGCGAATATCTCAAGTATTAACATGATCTTATCTATGACATCTACATTGAGTTCACGCATTAAGTTGACTACCTGACGTGGGTATAGGGTGTCGTAGATGACCAACTTGGTATTCCCATACCCGTTATTGCTAAGTCCATCAACAACGCTTTTTAGTTTGCTTAACTTACCCTTCCTCACATATGTTCTGGTGTCGGGTCTGTAGGTATTTCTTAATTTAATTACCTCAACGTGCCTCGGTTTTAAGGAGTTTACGAGAGCTAGGGCCTCACTTAAGTCATCTTCCTTAGTGACCAGCACTACATCCTCATTCATTTCTCTCGCTACCTTTCCTCCTAATACGCACTACATCCCCCAGCGTTAACTCCTTAACCTTATGTTGGGTTTGAGAAGTAATAAGCGCCTCAGACTCGACCACTGGCTCGAGGAGCCGAACACCAAGTACTTTCTCCAGCCTTCTCGCAAGGTCTATTGACGGAACCAGCCTCCCGGACTCTATCCTCTTAATCACGTTCTCGCTTTCCCTGACGGATTCTGCCAGAGTTCTTTGCGACCATCCCAGCTTCTCACGTGCTGTACGCACTTTCTCAGCGAAGTCCGGAACCACCTCATAATTATCTAGGTCAGTGTTCTTGGGTCGCCTTGGACCAGGCCTCCGTGCAGTTACCTTACTCTGGGGTGTGAGCCTCTTCTTGAGGGAAGGTGCGTACTCTCTAATTTCAGCACTAACACTTCTCTTACCTATTTTAGCGAAGCAGGCTGGACATAGCACGAGTTTAGCACCCTCTATGTAGACTATCTTACTCATCCTCCTCTCTATTGGCCTGCCACACATCTCACAATATACTATATTGGAGGGCATGGGTATACCTTAAGATAATATGGGACTCAGCATATTTAGGTTTTCTAGCAGAATACTAAATAGTGGTGGAGTACTTTGGCAGAGGTGGACCTAAATAATGAGCGAAGAAAAGGGATCACTGATTACGTAAGATACTTAGAAATGAGGATACAAGAGCTTGAGGCAGAGGTGACTTATCTTAGGAGAGAGGTCAGCTACTACAAGCAGGAGATCGAGAAGCTTCTGTCTACACCACTTATTGAGGGCGTGGTACTAGAGGTCTTGGAGGACGGAAGAGCAATAGTAAAGAGTTCGACAGGACCTAACCTCATAGTCAACGTGTCTGGTAGCATAAATAAGAGTAATTTACGTCCGGGCGCTCATGTTGCCTTAAATCAAAGGGGTTCCACAATAGTTGAAATCCTGCCAGCAAGGGAAGATCCTTACGTCAAGGCCATGGAGATCATTGAGAGACCTAATGTAAGGTATAGCGACATAGGAGGTCTTGAAGATCAGGTGCAGGAGATCAGAGAAGTCGTTGAACTACCGCTAAAGCACCCTGAAGTGTTCAGGGAGTTAGGGATCGAGCCCCCGAAGGGAATACTTCTCTACGGTCCGCCGGGGTGCGGCAAAACACTACTCGCTAAGGCAGTAGCTGGTGAGTCTCAAGCAACTTTCATAAGTCTCGTAGCCTCAGAGCTTGCTCAGAAATTTGTTGGCGAAGGTGCCAGGATAGTGAGGGAGTTATTCGAATTCGCAAGAAAGAAGGCACCCTCCATAGTGCTGATAGATGAGATAGATGCAATAGCAGCGAGGAGGCTTGACATAGGGACTAGTGGTGAGAGGGAGATACATAGGACATTAACTCAATTGCTTGCGGAACTAGATGGTTTTGATCCCTTAGATAATGTTAAGGTCATAGCGACTACTAACAGATTAGATATAATTGACCCGGCACTGCTAAGGCCAGGTCGATTTGATAGAGTCATAGAGGTGCCTCTGCCCGGCTTGAGGGGTAGGTATAACATATTTAAGATACATACTAGAAAGATGAAGCTATCAGAAAATGTAGATCTCATGGAGCTAGCTAAGCTGACGGAGGGAGCTACGGGTGCCGATATTAAGGCAATATGTACTGAAGCAGGCTACAATGCTATTAGGTCGAGCAGAAGGTACGTAGCAATGGAGGACTTTATCAAAGCTATCAGAAAGGTCTTAGGGAGCAGGTTCAGACCTTACATACCCAGTAGCTCTAGGGATAAGGGAATAGATAAGCAGGTGGTTTAAGTGTGAGTATAGTGAGGAGAGCAACAGTTGAGGAGTTAAGATATCTTAAAGCAATAATCGACCATCAGCTAGGTGTTGACGTAGGTGATGTCTTATTTGACGGTGGGGTGAAGCTTAAGATATCTAAGAATACGGGTAGGATAAGAGAAGTATACGACAGTAATAACCGCAGGTTAGCGTCTATTAGGGCGTCTTCATACACATTTAATCTCACGTTAGTTGCCGCTGGAGTGATTCATAGGGTGGTCAAGCCACCTAAGTTAAGAGCTGTCGTTGTTAATGAGGTGGTGCCTTATGTCACTAAGGGTAGCACCCTTTTTGCACGCCACGTCCTTAGCATTGATGAGGACCTTAGAGCAGGAGATGAGGTTCTAGTTGTTGATGAAGAGGACAACCTCTTATGTGTGGGTAGGTTGGTCCTGTCCCCTCTTGAGGTGCTTCACTTTATAAAAGGACCTGCAGTAAAACTAAGAGAGTGTGTTGGTGGTAGCCGTGGTGATGGTTAAGATATATGTGTATGATGAGTACCAAGAGGTTTTTAGGGAACCTGGGGATTGGGTGTTAGTAACAGGCTTTCCGGGATTCGGGTATGTGGGAACTATCGCAACTAGGTATTTAGTAAGCAAGCTAAACGCGATAAAAGTCGGTGACGTGCTCACCAAGTACATGCCTGACTTCACAGCTCTTGAGGACTACGGCTTAATGACGCCCTATGAGATATTCATGGTTAAGGATAAGAAATTACTGATACTAGTCAATAACGCACTACCTCAACCTCCTGAGAGATTAGCATACGCATTAGACTTCGCTAGCTGGTTTAGGAAGGTGGGTGGTAAAAGAGCAATACTTGCTGGAGGCCTAAACATCAAGTACAGGGTAGGTAGCGAGGAGTTTAGGTGGGTATCCACTGAAGGTTGCGAATGGAGGTTTAATGAGCCACAGATAGATAAGGGACTATACATAGTAGGTCCTCTAGCTCTCTTCTTCATAGCGCTAAAGCTCAAAAAAGTTCCAACACTCGCAATACTGCCTTACACGGAACCCAGTAAGTACAATCCAAAAGCGGCTGCAGTATTCATTGAGAAGATCAATGAAATTCTAGGTCTAAACATAGATGTCGGCGACCTACTTCAGTACTCGAAAATCGTTGAGGAAGTTGAGGCAACCCTTAAGGAGGCAATGAAAGTCGCTAAGGAGGAGAGGGGCCCCAGACCTTACATGTAGGGTGAATTAGGCCTTACTGATTATTACTGCAGATTTCAATAAACTTCAGTTGCTGATGTACTCCTGATTTAATGTTTTCTTCTAATAATTCTCTCCGCCCCCAGGGAACGTCATTACATGTGAAGATCAGTACTTCCTCAACAAAGCTGGGTAAGTTGTACAGTAATGAGTTAATTTTGCGTAGCATCATTTCAAGTAGGTCGTCTGAGACCGTTATCGGTGCCTCAAATTGTGAATACGGGTAAGTCTGATCGATGTCTATGGGAACTAAGTCGAAGAACGGCAGGTAAGCTATGAAGTAAACATCGTCGACTTTTATGCCTGCCTTTTCAACTACATAATTAAATGCCTTAGAATAAGTTGAGGAGAACCTGAAGGGTTTCTCCATTGGCGTGCACGGAACTAGTGCTATTACTTTTTGGTTAATGCTTCTGAACCTGCTTAATAGATTTCTCCTATGTCTGTACAGCTCAGGTCTATAATACGATGATGTGTCATACAGGAATATTCCATGAATGTCGCCTTTAATTCTCGGATCTAATTTTTCGACCCACTCAACGTACTTAATTATGTGATTAAGTGCCTCCCTTACGGATGGGTGAGTTCTGGCACGTTCCTCAAGTAATTCCCATAATCTACCTTCACGTATTGCTACCTTAACACGTTTTATCTCTTTGTTAATTACGTGTAAGTTGTGGATAGCTATCAATGTGGTTCTTTCAGCTTTACTCATTCCTAGCAAATCCCTCGGTGTATACCTGCTGCAGACCTCACACTCGCAAGGGAGGTAGTCTAGATCTTCAAGCCTGTATGTTCCGTGCTCGGTCATGTACCTGTTTTCCTTAGCGTAGAGTATGTATGAGGCGGAGTCGAAAGAATCAACACCTAGTGCGACAAAGAGGGGGATCATTATCGGGTGCCCACCCCCGAAGAGGTGAACGGGTTTGTCTGGAGGCAGCACTGTCTTGGCAGTATAAACCATATCTACTACTTTCCAGAACTCGTATTTCTCAAGTACTGTTACTGGACTGCCTATGGCGTACATTGAGTAGTAAGGGATCTTGAGTGCCTCTAAAGCAGACTTCCTCACCAGGTCAATGAAGACCCCTCCCTGTATTGGGAGAACCCAAACTATGTTACTGTCTCTAATGAATGGCAGAACTTCCTTAGCACGCCGTAATGTTTCATTAACACTCCATACAGCTTCTTCATAGGGTGCATCATCTCTTGTTGGTATGTCTGCGATGACTGCAATGTCGGAGCTTATCCTTATTTGGAACTCAACTATTTCAACAGGATCGATCATAACTCTCTCTTTCCCGTACATTAGCAGCTGATAAGCGCCTGAATCAGTCATTACCACTCCATAAAAACCAGTAATTTTATGGACATCGGTAGCAAAGTCTTTACCGTGTTTTTGCTTTATAATGTACGCATTAGTTATTATTTGGTTAAAGCCAATCTCCTCTACCTTACTGACAGGTACCTCTGTTTTTTGCTTGAACGGGTTCACTACAGGAAAGAAAGCGGGTGTTTCGATCACACCTGACTTAGTTCTAAGCTTACCTATCCTGCCAGCTAGGTCCTTATCCTTTATCTCAAAGTTCAATATAATTCAGCCTAGTTTCTTCTTTTTCTCCTCCATGTACTCCTGCCAAATACTGTATAGTTTGCTTGCTA
>JAGGUC010000101.1 GCA_021158735.1 Desulfurococcales archaeon
GAAATTAATAGGATTAAGTGGTAGAGACATAGTTTATAAGCTTTTAGGAAATGAGGGATTAAGAAAGTATGAACTAATTAGGTGGATAAAGAATAAGGGATACCTACATGAAATTGCGACAGGGAGCGTAGAGCTGTATCCCTGTACCCTTGAACTTATTACTTACTTAAAAAGTAAAGGCAAGTTGCTAGGATTAGCATCTTCAACGCCGAATTATCTTCTCATTCATATTTTAGAGATCTTCGGTATAATAGACTACTTTGATGCCGTAGTAGGTGGTGACGAAGTTGAATATGGGAAACCACACCCAGAAATATTCTTACGAACTTTCTCAAAGTTAGGTGTTAATCCGAATGAGGGTGCCGTAGTAGGTGATACACTTTATGATGTAATTCCTGCCAATAAAATAGGTGCCTTCTCAATACACTTACAGCGGAATAATAGTAAGGAAATAGAAGTCTCAGCACATATGCAGAAATATGCCTTACCTAAATTTAAAATTAAGACATTGTGCGACTTTCTTGTAATCATTAAGAGAAGTTTATAATACCTAAGAATGAAACGATATATTCTGATAGCCCGTGGTTACACCATATTAGTCACATTATTGGAACCGCTACCCTCACGTTTAGTACCACTATATAGTATCCTAATATAGCGATAACAGCATATAATTAAAATCATTTAATAAAATGCATAATAGCAGATTAAGATGGTTCCCTTAAATTAAGCTTAAGTAAATTTACAGCCCTAGAAACGGCCTCACCAACTTGTGTATTAAGCATTTCATAAGGTCTACCCATGAGTTCCTCAAGCATTGGCACGTAAGGAACGTTACCTAAGTATATAGCACCTAGCTTATTAGCTAACTCAACAACAAGCTCAGTAGGCGAGCTGGACATATTCTCTATTACTCCTGTAAGCCTTCCCCTACCCTCAATTAATTTGGCTAATCTCTTAGCTGACACTAAGCTCAAGACTGATGGTGTAGTTACTAGTATCAGTAGGGACTTCTTAATATATGTAAGCAGTTCAAGAAGCTCATCACTCATACCGGGCGGCATGTCAACTATTAAGTAATCTAAGTCACTCCATCTGGTAATAGCTAATACTTCCCTAATTACTGAAGTTATTTCAATACCCCGAAGAGGAATGGGATTTTCACCACTATAGTATGCTATACTCATGAACTTAATGCCATTAATATCTGGAGGTATAACACCCTTCTCTTCCTCAGGCACTATTTCCTCAATATTAGCTCCAAGAACTATGTGTGCTGTTGGATTAGTTATATCTAAATCAAGTAGCCCGACCTTAAGCCCTCTCCTGCTTAATTCAGCAGCAACTAAAACAGACAGCAGTGTCTTTCCAACACCTCCTTTACTACTTACAAAAGCAAGAATATTGGGAATTCCAGAAAGTCTCCTACCTATTACAGCTAGCCTAGGATCTACTTCCGCCTCACTCATCTCTGACTACCTCCACAGAAATTATCTTAACACCCCTCCCACTAACAACCTCGTAGTCCCTCGATCCACACTTAGGACACTTGAGAAAAGTATGAACTACCTCAGGCACGAAGTGAATTGCTTCCCTAATCTCATCACTTAAGCTGACTTCCTTAAGTCTCCATACGTAGCCACAGGATCTACACTTAAATCTCGCCTCTTCGCTAATTAACTCAATTCCACGTATTTTAATTGGAACCTCACTGATCAACTCCTTCAAGGCAAACTCAAGTACCTCTCTATCAATTGCCTGGAGCTCACCTAAACTTACAACAACCTTACCAGCTGCACTGCCGCCAATACCCCTCACATATTCTGCCACACCCCATACGATAGCTTCTGCAAGTGCCCACTCATGCATCCATCCTCACCACAACTTAGTACTCCATAGGGTTGAAAAGCTCTACGTTCACATTAGCAATAATTCTTTATTCTTACTTAAGCATTGAAGCACTTGGTGCTCGACTAGTGGCAGTATACATTAACGATAATATAGCATGTTCATCGATGATTACTAATGCCCAAGTACATAGGATAGCTGAAGAATTTGATTTAGTAATATCGCTAGCTGGAGTACATGAGCTTAAGTACAACCCTAAGAAATTTAGTGAATTAGGTGTAGAGTACATTATTGAGTCAGTTAAAGAATTCTCAGTTCCTAATATACTGCGGTTCTTCAAGCTAGCTTACAGAATCTACAATAAAGTACTAGGTGGTGGGAAGGTACTGATACACTGCTCCGGCGGATACAGTAGATCACGCACTCTTGCACTTACATGATATTAAGTGATTTAAGTACTGATGATACACTAAGAAAAATTGCTGGTAAAGCCTCAAAAGCACTAGTAGTATCTAGAGCACAGCTTAGGGCGCTGAGACTCCTAGAAAAGCTAGTTTCCCTGCTCGGACCTGACGGCTTAGCAAGTATTATTCAATTTGCTGAAAGATTTAAATACGGATGGGGTGAACAGCACTCATCATTAGTTACCGAATACTCGCTTGAGTTAGGCAATTACCTAAAGAACCCTCTAGGTCTTGATACACTTACTGAGCAGATTGTAGCTACGTCATCTATAGTTCATGATGTGGGCGCTATTTACGATCCTAAAGAACATCATGCTAAGTCCTATGAGCTAGTAAACAATTCACTAGAAGTATACTCTGTCTTAGGTCATGAGACACGTGAGGCGGTTGCTTGGACAGTTTACCACCATAGGAGAAAGACGTGGAACCCCTTAATTAATGATAAACTACCATTGTGGTGCAGGCCTGTAGTGGCTAGGGCTTCAGCGGTATTACAGATAGCTGATGCCATAGCATCCACTACTGATGTTAAAGTATGTGAAATTGAAGTATATATAGATAATGAGGAAGCATTAACTCTTCATCTTCTATGGGGTAGTAGCATTAGTAGTAAAATTGCAGGTTATACTGAGCAGTTAATTAAAGAAAAGTCAAAACTCCTAACTTATATCTTAGGCATTGACAGCTATAAATTGAATATTGTACACAGTGAATTCGTGAACTCAGTAATTGTACCTCCTTAACCTAACTCAGTAACTACTTGCATTGCACTTTTAACTTAATAATTTCTAGTTAATTTTCCTTACTTGGGATAACGCTTGAGAATATGTGTGGGAACTAAGAATCCAAGTAAGTTAAGAGGTATCATATCAGCACTTAAGCTATTCTTTAACGAAGTTAGCGCTATCTGCGTTCCTGTTGATTCAGGAGTTCCGCCTCAGCCAATTGATATTGAACAGATATTTACTGGTGCTAGAAATAGAGCTTTAAGAGCACTGGAAAGTAGTAGCGACTGCGACTTAGGTATTGGTGTTGAGGCAGGCATCTACCCCGTTAGCGGAACATACTACGATGTACAGGTAGCTGCCATAGCTGACAGAAAAAGTACAGTAACATACGGCCTATCGCCATCATTTCCCATACCACCCAAATTTGCTAATGCACTAATATCTAGGAAAGTACGGGAATTAGAGGTAATTGTTGATCAGACCTTCGGCACGAGCAGTATAGGCGAAAAAGGCGGCCTAATAAAGCTATTAACTAAAGGTAAGGTATTAAGAGAAGATCTTACTTTTTATGCCGTAATAATGGCTCTGGTACCTCGATTAAACAAGAAACTATATGAGTTGCCCCTATAATTACTTTAAATACCTATTCAGTAAGTAGGTGTAGGTGAGTGGAAATGCCTATAGAAGTCAAGAATAAAGAAAAATTCATTGAGTTAAGTACTAGAGCTTCAGAAGTCAGGGTAGTTAAGAAGGAGAAGGAGGGTATTGCTAAAGTTAAATTAAGGGCAAAAAGGTACTTATACACAATAAAAATCCCAATTAATGAGTTAAACGACTTCCTTAAACAATTAAAATGCGATAAGATAATTGAAATAACAAAGAAAGGACCCCAAGAACTAACACCATCTTAGTTTTAGGTAATTACTCAGTTAAACCCTGCCCTCATCACGAAGCACATATTTATTTCAGTGATCGAGGGCTTCATCAACTAAGTTAATTACTGAGGAAGAACTCATAAGGTTTTTCCCTTATTATTTCTTGAAGAACCAATAATTCCTTTCTTTACTAAGAGGGCTAAAGCTTTCCTCACCACTCTCCTAATTTTATTCCTATTGAGTGGTGACCCAGTTATCCTCTTAGCAACCCGCCTAATCGACCTACCCTTAGCTAGTTCCTCAAGAATGCTTAATTCCTCGTGGCTTAATTCATTTTCAAGATATCTAAGCGCCAGCCTACCTACATCTGAGGGCTTCAGACCTAGATAGGGGTCTTCAGGCACCAACTTATCAAATCTCTGCACAACTTCTAATTCAATTACGGTTACTAAATTATTATCATTAAAACCCCCATATACCCTCCTTAATTCCCGTAGCAACTCATCCCTAGTCTTAAACCCGTCTTTCCAAGCATCCTCGTTGGTCAACTCTCTAATTCTCTTATATACCACCTTAACTATC
>JAGGUC010000075.1 GCA_021158735.1 Desulfurococcales archaeon
CTTACCACTACTTCCTTCCCTACAAGTTCATTGCCCCTAAGAATTCTCCCAACATCCACCAGTAACCCCACTGGAAACACCCTGATGAAATCAATTACTTACTTAATACATTTTTGCCTCATTATCTAGCAGTAGCTTTCAACTTTATTTCCTAATCCACAAGTAGTTCTGGAGGAGCGGTGTAGTGGATTGGAGAGGTCATGTAGGTCTTAACCTAGCGGTGCTATCTCTCGTAGGAATGCTCTTTAATTTCTATGACGTCAAGTACAGTATAATAGTTGCTGTTTCAACACTATTTTCATCTTTGCCTGATATTGACCTGAGGTTGGAGGTCAGCCATAGAAAATATACACATAATGTGTTGTTTGCACTTGTCTTCTCAGTACTGTTCGGGTGTGGGACATACTACCTGGTCCATGACTTCAACTTAGGTTTTTCAATAATGTTCTCAGCCCTCATAATTCACATAGTAGGTGACCTAATGACTTACAAGCCATTTAATCCCTTCGCACCGTTCACTAAGGAAAAATATTCGTTCAGGTTGTTCAGATCTTCAAGTAAAGTAGCCAATAATGCCCTCATGATGATAGGGTCCGTCCTCTACGGTATGTACCTAGCAGGGCTGGTATACATGAAAATTACCCACTGAACTGCTCTAGCTTAGTACGAGCGCGGTTATGTACTTACATTAATTAGGTTCTGTACACAGTATAGCTTGGGTACCGCTCATGGTAGAGAGAATTAAGACTGGAATACCTGGGATGGATGAGATACTACATGGTGGGGTACCTAAGAGGAACGTCATGTTACTTGCTGGCGGTCCAGGAACGGGTAAGTCTATTTTCGGTCAGCAGTACTTATGGAGCGGCTTAAAGAGCGGTGAGCCAGGAGTATTCGTAGCGCTTGAGGAGCACCCTGTCCAGGTGAGGATCAATATGGCGCAGTTCGGGTGGGATGTGAGGCCCTACGAGGAGAAAGGACTTTTCGCAATGGTTGATGCTTTTACGGCCGGCATAGGTGAAGCTGCTAAGAGGGAGAGATATGTAGTTAGAGATCCTGATGATGTGAACTTACTGATTGACGTAATCAGAGAAGCCATAAGGGACGTAAGTGCTGTGAGGGTTGTGGTCGACTCTGTCTCGACACTCTATTTAACTAAGCCGTCACTGGCCAGGGCAACAGTAATGAGGCTTAAGAGAGTGTTGAGCGGGCTAGGCACTACGTCAATACTTGTTTCACAGGTGTCAGTAACTGAGAGAGGCTTTGGAGGACCTGGGGTAGAGCACGCTGTTGACGGTATAATAAGGTTAGACCTAGATGAAATTGATGGTGAACTAAAGAGGTCATTAATAATATGGAAGATGAGGGGCACCTCACACTCTATGAGGAGGCACCCATTCATAATAACTGACGAAGGCATCAGGATATACCATGAGAAAGTATTAAGAGTTGGTAAGGCTGGCATACTTGAGGAACGCACCAGTACGTGAGAGCACTGCAAGCCCTGACCAATTAACATATTTACTCTCAAAAAGATCCTGTTTTGGCATAGCGCATGATTAAAGTACGTGAGGGTAAGGCTGACGTTAGTATTAAGGGTAGGTTTCTGCGTGATGTATTGCTAGATTTGAATCTCAAGTCATTTACCGGGAGACTGTGTGTTAGAGGTAAGGCTCCTGAAGGATACCTCGCTTTGAGAATTCACTTAGTTAATGGCTTACCTACCTATTGTTTACTTAACATAGAAGGTGGTGTTCTCACAGGCGATAAGTGTTTTGAATTAGCTAGCACAATGTTTTGCATAGACTGCGGGCTTGAACTAGAGCCCGATATAGCTAGTAATTTGATAATGGATGAGGTGTTAGTGAATGCTTTTAAGGATTTCAACGAATTACTTAGAGATCAGCAACCTATTCTACTTCTTAAGAATCCGCTACTGCAACTCTACATGACCAGGTACTCAGACACCACTAAAGTAATGCATGAATCTCTCTGTACCATAGTAAGGGAGCTGGAGACTTTATCACATGACAAACCCGTCCTAGCAATTATTAAGGGGAGCTTGCTGACAGGCACTCTAGCATACTACTTATCAAGATTCATTTATGGTGTATTAACTCTTTATGAATCCGAGGGAACGGAAAGACACTCAATTAGAGTAATTAATGAGAGAGATTTAAATAAGATCAGAGACACCTACTGCTATGAGGTTTTGGACTGTACTGTGTACCTCATTGATATGAGGAAGCTAAAGAAACCTGGGTTTAAATTGTAGAAAAAATATTTTATTTTTGTTGATACCGCTATTTCCGCTTCATGAACGATAACGCTATAGCTATTAATGACAGTATTATGGCAACAACCGCTACATAGAGTGGGGTATTCACTGATGCTGATACATTACTGAGTGTGCTTTCTAATTCACTCACCTTACTGCTTAAGCTGCTTACATCACTCTTCAGTTTAGAAACATCGTCGGACAGACCAGAAAGCTTGCTAGTGACTTTTCCGTCAAGATCCTTCAAGTTACTTGATAGCTTGTCAACATCCCCGATCACAGCATTGAGTTTGTCCTCCAGTCCTGCAACTTCATCACTCAGGCTGCTATACTTCCCGGACAGGTCGCTTACTGATGTCTGAATACCCCCTACTGCAGCTGCCAATTCAGAGACCTTCTTATCCAGTATTCCTACAGTGCTTAAGTACTTCTGATACTCCTTTAACTCACCCATATAGCCCGTAGCCCACAACACAATATTCCTGAAGAACCTCATACCATCTAATAACTGGCCGTAGTAGGTCCACGTGACACCTGCCTGATACCCTGAGTACGGTGTTTCACCACTCACTATTACCTTATTGCCATTAGGCATTACCTCAACAGCAAGAAGCGGGAACATCCCAGTCATTCCTACAGTATAAGCAATACCTAGATGCCCAGGTGCTCCAGGGCTTGGGGGCTGACTCTCCACTATCCTGCCATTCTCCGTAGTTCTCACCACAACATAGACGTTCTCAATAGGATTAGTGAGCGGATTAACCCATGTACCGTCAGGTAAGACAGCAGCTACAGCTCCAGGACCATGGAACAACACCTTCTCAGCAGCATACCCAAGCACCGCAAGCTCCTTTGGCGGGTCAACAATACCTACTACTCTGTAGGGTTTCTCAGCACACATTACTGGGTCCTCTACTGAGACGTAGTCAAGCCTTAGGTGAGAGCCTATAGCCTCAAGAACTATGTTGGCAAACTCCTGGGATAACTCGGAACCCTGTGCGGGATAATCACTGTCGCCAGCTAGCCAAATAGCTTTTTGCGTACTATTAAACCACTCAGCAATAGCCTTAACCTCATCTTCACTTAATAGGGTCTGAGGTTGCCCAACTACGACCATGTCAACTTCCTTAAGATTGTCCGGCGTGAATCCACCGACCCTGATCTCGCTCGCGAAGTTCTTGACGAATGAAGGCAGATTATCTACGTCTTCCTCACTCTTAACAAGTATTACCCAGTGGGCCTCGGGCACTATCTTCATTATCTCTTCAACACCTCCAGCATTTTGGTCATGCGACAGGTCTAGTAGAATGACAAGTCCGGGCACTCTGGCAGCGGAGACGCTAGCTGGTACAGCGAGAAGTACAGCTAAGGCAATAATGCTGAGGACAGCTATACTAGCTCCCCTCTTCATGAAGCAGAACACCTCATTATAATGATCGCTGGACCCTATAATAAAACACGGTGGTTAATAACTCATTAACTAGTTTAATGAACACAAGTAATAGTAATTTAATTAGTTAATTACCTAAGAATTAATTCGGGTGTACATAACATGTCATCAAAAACACTGCTGGTAGCACTCGTAGTAATTATTGTTGTCGTGGCTGGTGTTGCTGGGTATTTAGCTACTAGGCCTGCACCGACACCTACTACCACTACTTCGCCAGCAACTACCTCACCATCACCTACAGCAACAACACCAACAACAACCACAACAACCCCAACAGCCACAACACCTACTACAAC
>JAGGUC010000119.1 GCA_021158735.1 Desulfurococcales archaeon
GAAGCTAAGTCCTCAAGAACTGGCTGAGGCAGTCACACAGCACCCTCAAGTACTGGCAGCAAGTATTGAGTTCTGGAGGGTTCCGCCATGGTATGATAGGGAGGTACCTGTCGTTAAGGTGCTGGCGAAGAGCTTAAGGGCGGTCAAGGAGGTTACTGAGAGAGCTGAGGAGTTAGGTGTTGGCAAGAGAGTCAATACGTACCCGCACCCTCTGACGCAGGTGCTTCGGAGGGCTGGGCTCAATCCATGCAGTAGGGTAGATCCGGTGAACCTCAAAACCGTGGAGGATCTGAGTGACCCGCTCTACAGACCCCCACCATACAGGGTAGTTGAGCTGCATGTCAGTAGGAGGTCAGGGGAATTCACGTTAAGGTGCAACGGTGAGTCGCTTCAGGGCGAGTTAAGGGACTTAGTAACTTACTCGGACGTGCTTGCGGAAGCACACATACTGCTGTACTCAGGCCCTATCAGGGAAATAGCCCGAGAGTTTCCTGATGTGCTTAAGCCGCCTGTTAAGGTTTGCTCAGACAGATCTCTGGTAGGGGTTACCGGCTTAGTAGAGTGGTGCAGGATCTCTTGGACCCCGCTGAGGTTCCTTGCTAACGCTACGATAGGTAAGGTGCTCACTACTGTCGAGGGTCTTGAAGCGCTTAAGAGGAGGTACCTCGTGCCTGGGAGACTAGCTAGGGCGGAGTCCTTCAGGCCTGTGAGTGAGTTAGTTAGAGCTGATAGGGGAGGCATAGTCCTCACGCCTGAGCTGGGCGTGTACTTCAACGTAGCTCAGCTAGACTTCAACTCACTTTACCCAACAATAATAGCTGAGTACAACATCTCACCAGAGACTGTTGGGAGACCCGACTGCAGTAGCTACTTCGAGGTACCGGAGGTAGGGCACAGAGTCTGCCTGGATGTGAGGGGTGTGGTTCCTGCAGTGCTTGAGGACTTAGTGAGGAGGAGGCAGAGGATCAAGGACTCTCTGAGGGAGGCTGATAGGTATTTGAGGGAGGTACTCGACGAGAGGCAGGCAGCGCTCAAGTGGGTTCTTGTAGCTTCTTTCGGGTACTTAGGGTACAGGAACGCTAGGTTCGGTAAGATAGAGGCTTATGAGTCAGTCACGGCGTTAGCTAGGTACGTCCTCAAGAAGGCGGTAGCTGTAGCTGAGCGCGAGGGCTTTAAGGTGCTGCACGCCATAGTCGACTCAGTGTTCGTGACTAAGGAAGGAGCTGAGGAAGAAGACTACGTGAGATTAGCTGAGGCTGTAGCTGAGGAAGTAGGTATCAGTGTTAAGGTGGAGGCACTCTATGACTGGGTGGTCTTTCCACCAACAAGTAGGGGTGCTGGAGCACCAACAAAGTACTTCGGGAGGTTGAGGGGAGGGGGTATTAAGGCTAAGGGGATTAAGGCAGTCAGTGAAGCGTACCCTCCAGTAGTTAGGAAGGCACAGCAGGAAGCAATAGAGATACTAGCTAGAGCCAGGAACAGGGAGGAGTTTACTGAAGCAATTAGACAGGCGCTCAGAGCAGTTGAGGGCTGGATAGAGAGGATGCTGACTGGAAGTCTAGACCCTGAGGACCTAGTAATTAAGAGGAGGTTAAGGAAGGTGAGGTACGTGTCGAGGCAGCCGCACGTTATTGCAGCACAGGCAGCCGGGATTAGGGAAGGTTACGTAGAGTACGTAATGGCCGCAACACCCTACCCTGCAGATCTAGGCTTCCGCGGATACTCAAGAAAGTACTACCTCAGCGCACTCAGGAAGGTACTCAGTGAAGTTAGGGAACTAGCAGAACACGTCAAGTAGTACTTTCCTGGGGTGGGCACCTCAATCAATATTGGTTCTGCTTTTAAAGATAACCTTAAGTGGGATGTAAACGTAGTTGCAGGGTGCTGTGTGATGGGACTGGACAGCAGGGTCGTACCGGGTGAGGGATATGTTGATTTAGTCATTTATGTTAAGCCAAGATCTAAGTATACTAAGCTTACTCTGGAGGGTGACGACCTGGTCTTCCACACTACTGAGCCGCCTGTTAGCGGCAGAGCTAATGAGTCACTAATTAAGTACCTGTCAAGACTCCTTAGGGTCCCTAAGAGCAATATTGCAATAGTTCAAGGACTTAAGAACAAAGTTAAGAAGGTGAGAGTGCATGGCGTTAGTACTGATGTAGTCCTAGGTAAGCTAAAGCAGGGTAATCATCCATAACAGAAGTAATTCGAGGTAAGGCAGGGGACTTATGGGTAGTCCCTTAGTATATGTATCGTCCTCCTTAAGGAATAAAGAGTTAAATCGGAAAGTAGCTGAAGTGCTCGAGCACTCAGGATACAGGGATTATCTACCTCAAAGGGATGCACCAGCTACTGGGTAGAATAGATTTTGATGTTTGCTGGAAACCTTATAAAGCTTACTAGACGGGTATATGTATGGTGGGTTCGGGGTTCCGAGAGCTGCTCAAGGAGGGCGGTGAGGGGCTCCGAGCCGTGCCGTAATGAACCTAAGGGTGAACATGAATAAATGCCAAAAATAATAAAGTATCACTCTCAGGTGAACGGCTTCAGTAGATGTGTTTGCATCCAATATTCAGGCGTTAAGGAGAGCTGACGTAGTCGTAGCCATACTTGTGAATTATGGTAGGGATCTAGCGTTCGAGTTAGGATTTGCGCACGCTCTAGGTAAGCCAATAATAGCTCTGGCAGAGACGAGTGAGTACTTAAGAGATGAAATGATAGCTAATTCGATTACTAAGGTAGTTAAGACGCTGGAAGAATTAAGGGGTGAGTTGAGAAATACGTTAAAGCCCGTCTCATTGTTTTAGGTGAGTCATCAGGTATTGCTTACCTGTAGAGTGACGTTATTATGGAGGCTAGTATGACGGCTATTGCTAACTGAGAGAGTATGAAGCCGTAAATATCCTTCTTCAGCAGCATGAGTATGCCTATTACGAATAGCGATACTAGAGGTGTGAGGACAATAGTCATTAGGCCAAGCGTTACGATGTCACTTATGGAGAGGAACTGCTCAATAACGACACCTGCTAGTGAGAGGACTAAGCCGGCTATGACCCCGAACCTCAGTATGATTGACGGTAACTTATACATGAGCCCCCACCAACTACGTAATTAGGGAGTACAGAAGCCTTACTGATGCGTAGAGCAGTATGAGTGAGAAGACGAGCCTAACCGCACGTGGCTCAAGCCTCCTCAAGTACCTAGCACCTAGGGTTGCGCCAGGTATTATGCCTGCAGCAAGGGCAATGACGGACAGAGGATCTGTGAAACCCTTCATTAAGTAGACTACACCTCCGCTTGCGGCTGTCAGTCCGACCATGAAGGAACTGGTCGCGACAGCTATCTTTATCGGTAGCCCCATGATCAGTGCCATGAGCGGCACCTTCAAGACACCTCCTCCAATACCGAACATTCCTGAAGTCATGCCGGCCAGGAAGGACACTAAAACACCTAGCAACTTACGTAGTGGGGGGATCTTGACTTTCATGGCGTCCGCCTGACCTCTCCCAGCTCTCTTAAGGGCCTTCCTAAGCATGGTTACTGATACATATAGCAGTAGCGCACCTAGCGCACCCTTAACTACTTTTACGGGTAGTGTGAGGGTTATGTATGCACCAACTATAGCCCCCAAAGCAGTTGTTGGCTCGAGCAGCAGTGCAGTCTTAACATCTACAGTACCTCTTCTCAAGTACACGCTGGCGGCAGAGCATGACGTAACTACAATACAGAGCAAGCTCGTAGCTATAGCTACCTTAACATCGTAGTTCAGCACCAGAACCATGAAGGGTACCATTAAGCTACCTCCACCGATCCCGGCAATAGCTGAGACAAAACCTATGCCTAAGGCACCAGCGAACAGCATTAGTAGATTAGAGAGCATCAGCCATCCCTCCGCTCAGTGCTTATGACCGTGTACTCCTGTACTACACGCTGGTAGGGGTCAGTATACTTAACTACACTTAAATTCGTCCTCACTATTTAAGTAGTCTACTCTAGTCCCACAGGCATACCGTCACCGCGGATGTCGGTATAGCCAGCTATCACCTTACCCTTAAGCCTCACTGCCGCTGCAACACCGAGTCTTGACGGGTAAGTCACTTTCCTGAACTCGTAGCCCCTGAGTCCCTCCGTCACGTACCCTTCCTCACAGTCGACGTTCTTAGTCCACAAATGCCAGGTGAATCTGGGGTGCTCGATAGCTTCCTGAGGCTCCATCCCGTAATCAATGATGTTCGTCAGCAGTTCTGCGTGTAGTAGGGGTCTGAAATGACCCCCAGACAACCCTAAAGCCAGTAAGTCTTCACCACCATCACCGACCACGATCATTGCCGACAGCGTATGCATGGTTTTCTTACCTGGCTCTAGGCAGTTTATGTGGTCCAGGATCAGGGAGAATGAGGAAGCCCTGGAATTCAGTGTTATTCCGTATGTGGGCTCTGTGACGTAGGAGCCGAAGGGATAGAAGAGGCTCTGAATACCTGCAACAACCCACCCACTACTATCAGCTACGGCGAAGAACGTGGTATCACCCCCACCTACTTGACCACCCTCCTCCACACTGCCTTCTTCAAGTACCTTCTTGAATTCCCCCCTAAGTCCCTCAATGAAGTTACGTGAGAGTAGCTCGCTAGCGCTAACCCTCATGTACCTGGGGTCAGTCACGTACTGATCTCTGACTCTATAAGCTACTTTAGCAGCCCTAAGGAAGAGCCAGAGCCTATGAGGTGAGAGAGACCCGACTGTCTTTAAGTTCAGATCCTCAAGAAGTTTAAGCATGTGGAGTGTTGTAATTCCTTGGGTGTTGGGCGGCATTTCATACAGTAGCCTCCCCCTATACTCAATCCGTATAGGGTCACCCTCCTCAGCCCTATAACTTCTGAGGTCTGAGAGCTCTAAGACACCGCCCAAAGACTTCACGTAAGTAACCAACTTCTCTGCTACGTCACCTTCATAAAAGCACCTTGGGTCCTCACTTATACACTCCAGCGCACGTGCCAGCCCCTTAAATGAAATTACATCACCTACCTTAGGCGTGATACCCCGGGGATAGTACGTCATCCTCGAACCGTAATCCCTAACTAACTCATCACGTAGGATACTCAAAGTACCGCTGAAGCTCCTACTTACTGGGAATCCTTCCCTAGCTAGCACTACCGCAGGATCCACCAGATCCCTCCACTCAACAGTTCCGAACCTCCTCCAGAGCAGGTTAAGCCCGTCCACTAAGCCAGGTACGGAAATCGATAGAGGTCCGTGCACAGGCATTCTGTCGTGACCCTGCCTTAAGACCAAGGCTCTATTAAGGCGTCTCGGTGCAGGTCCGCTACCATTAATGAACCGCACGTGGCCGTCAGGATCTCGGATCAAGGTGAAGAAGTCTCCCCCAATACCGCCTAGATGAGGGAGCACGACTGTCAGTGCTAAAGAGGTTGCTACAGCAGCATCAACAGCGTTGCCACCTCTCCTGAGCACTTGGGCACCAATAACAGATGCTAGAGGGTGTTCCGAGGCGACAACGCCCTTTAGCGTGTAGAAGGGAGAGCCATAAACCATTTATTCAGCCCACTAACATAGGAAGTAAGAAGATATTATATATGACTATGCTGAACTAGTATTTATGCCTCACTATTTAATTGCAATTAGAAAGTGATGATTTCAGCCACGTTTTACAAATTCATTCATCTATAACGCATTTCCGAAAGCACAATATTTTCGGAATTATGTGAAGTATCTTGAGTCCATATTTCATAACTCATTAATATTTGCATTAAAATAATCTTTCCTTGCAAATCTTATCATCCTTCTAGTGATAGCGGAATTCCTTAAATTCTCAGAAAATTCTTCACTGCCTAAATGTGTTTAGGCTACTCACATTAAACTCATTTAAGTCCTATTAAAAATCATTAATAATTATAACTAATTACATTCAAAAAACTTATGTAGAGCACACATAGCTAGTAGTATTAGGTTAAGAGTGTGAAGTCAGGTTTCAGGCGTAATAAATGCGTTGAGCTACCTGAGAATGTAGTTGACCTCATCAACTACTACGCTGGCAGAGTAGGTGAAGAATTTGATGAAGCCTTAGCTGACTTAGTGAGAAAAGGTGTCAGGTACCATGAACTTGAGGTAATGTACGATAAAGACATTCACGACAGGGAAATATGGGACAGGAGGTATTACTACTTAAAGGTTAAGGGCGGCTACCTGTACTATAGGCTGAGGCTTCAGGGAAGTTGTAGATGAAATGAAGAACCTTGTCCTAACCATGTCCGGGCTTCTGAGCAATCTAGAGACTTGTTACAGAACCTGCTTAAGAGAAGGAAAGGAGAGCGAGTTAGAGTTCAAAAACATAAGTAGCTTGAGAGACCTAATTAAGGAGTACCTTGACAAGTACGTTATGGGGATAAATCAAGAGCTTGAACAAAATAAATACGTTAACGATGAGGAAGTACTAGAGTCGATCGAGGAAGCCGTCAGAAAATATAGGGAGCTATTTAAGCTGAGGAGTAGTAATAGAGGATAAGAGTGAATAACATCACAGTTCCTCCCCCAATACTCACCGCAGACGCTGCAGGCAGTGTGTCTCACACGCAATAATTGTTAATTGATCGAAAATTTCTTAATATTATTAAGAGTAACTCGAGTAATTATAGATGATGTATATGCGGGTAGCAATTATATACTACAGCAAGACTGGCAGGACTAGAGCAGTGGCCATGCGAATTAAAAAGAAGCTTGAGGAAAGCGGTGTTGTAGTCGATACCTATGAGTTGAGGCTTGACCGAGAGTACTCGAGGAGGTTACTGCACTTTAATCCCAGATTAATTTATGATACGCTGTCAAGCAGGGCAGTGGAATTCGGCGGCATCAGGGGCTTTAATCCTGGAGCGTATGACGTGGTGGTCATAGGGTCTCCTATATGGTTTGGCACTGTTGCCCCAGCTATCAAGACGTTTATTAGGAAATTCAAGGGGAAGATCAGAAAGCCTGTTGCATGCTTTACTACAGCAAATATTCGTAGTGACTACTCACTCAAGTTCAAGAGAGTAATGGAGTCAATGGGATATAGAGTATTTCTGCATGAAACAATAACCGATCCTGACGCAGATAACGAACTAATTAGCAGGTTTGCCGAGGGCGTATTGATGGCGCTGAAAGCAGCTGAGAAGTCAGTGCTTTCACAAACTACGCCTTACAGCCAGCGAGATCAGCGCCCCAGCCAGCACACCAACCAAGAATGAAATAATGTTCACTCCTACGGTCTCAAGGACCTCTCTACTACTTCCGTGACCTGCAGGGACAGTATGCGTTATTGTAGTCGTTGCAGTTACTGTTGTTGTCTCAGTTGCTGGCGTGGTTACCGTGACTACCTTTTCCTGCTTAATGTGCGTCGTAGTTAATGGTGGCTTGGGTTTAGTAAGTACTGAGTTAATCAGAAGTAGCGAGTACGCGGAAGCCTCCTCATAGAGCCTTATTTTGGCTAGTGATTCATTGACAGTCTCTGCCCTCTCTAGGTAAAGCATTGACAGTATTGGGGTTAAGCCAAGATCCTGGACCCTTCCAGCAAGTACTTCAGCACCCTCCCTAGCGTAGGGGGCGAGCTTCTCCTGCGTGCTGTAGTATGCATGCATGGCTGAGACATCATATGTCAGAGCAGTAACAACATACGCTGCGGCCTCAATGTACTTACCTTCAGATATGAGCTTCATAGCTCTAGTGATGTCTACCCCGTAGCTCCCGCCGCCTAAGCTGCTTAAGTACGCGTCCACACTGACCGTGAAGTACAGCAATGTGTTAACACCCTTAGACAAGAGGTTTTTGCTTAGTTCAATGCCTTCACTCGCATCAAGCGCCATTCTCAGGTAGCTGTAGGCCGTCTCAGCCCTCCAGTAAGCATATATAGCGTAGTAGAGTGCGTCCCCACCCACTGAGGGAGGGTAGAGCCTGGCCCTGTACGCCGTGCTTAATGACTCATTAGCATTTACAAGTCTCTGGTAGGCGGCTATAGCCAGCTGAAGTCTCACATCGGTCATTGGCTTATAGGACAGTTCCTTGAAGAGCTTCTCAGCACTATTCATTATTTTCCCGCACGCGTTAGCGTACCTCAGTACCTCACTCCTGAGTTGAGAGACCACGTCCTCTGTGGTCAGCCCCTTACTTGCCTTAGCCAGGGACGCTACGTAGGAAGCGAGTATGGCTGCCTGAAAAGCTTCTGAAGCAGCACTATAGTACTTCCCCTCACTAAGGAGTGTATTGTAGTTGCTTAAGTGGCTACTCGCATCGTCCAGGAGCTTAGTTATGGCGCCTGACTTCTTGAGTGTCGACTTAGCTAGGCTCAAGTTCGACTCAGCAGACCTAGACATCCGCTCACCTAAAACAGTAAATATGTGCCTTAACCAATCCGGGTACTCTCGCTTGAACTTAGGCAGCTTGAGCTCCCTCCCCGTAAAGTACTCGAACGCTTCAGCCACACTCCCTACCTCAACAACCTTGACACCGAGCTTCTCTCCGAGCTCGGTCACATTCACTGTTACGGGCACTACCTTCTCAGTAATTATGACCGCCCCTCCAACGGTCTTATTCTCAACAACCTTCTTGAACTCCTTAATTACAGACTGTCCCTTAGGTATTAAGAACACTTTAACACCAGCCTTAGCCATAGCTTCTAGCTTCTCAAGAACACCTCCTACAGGCCCTATAGTTCCGTCAGGTTCTATCATCCCGGTCATGGAGATGTTGGGCAGTACCTCAGCTCCAGTGAGTATAGCGAGGAGTGCTACCGTGGTCGCACCGCTGGCACTGGGACCCCCTACAACTATAGACTCAGACCTAAACCTAACGAAGAAGTCGTAGTTCTCCATACTAACCCCAGCCATGGTGCAGGCGATCATTGCAGCGACCCTGGTCGCTGCCTGCATGTCGATCTGAGTGAGGGGCTCGGCGGAGAAGTATACTGTCCCATTACCGGGCCATCCAGCACCAGCCAGCAACTCAGTAGCTACTCCATGCATAACGCCTTTTTCATTCATATAAACAGCTGGCACCTTGATCATGACGAACCTCTGCCCTGCGTACCCTCCACTCAATGTCTCACTACTTGAGAGCAGGGAGGTCGAGGAAGCATAAATACAGAGCATTAAGATTAAGGCAGCAAAACCGAACTTGGTGAGCGCGGTCCTAATACTTGACTTCACCTACACCACCACACACTATATGAGGAGAGACGTTAATTAAGGTAAATTAACTTACGGACTATTCCAATGGTACTGGCAGATGATGCGTATAGTCAAGAATTACTAAGTTAGTTGAGCCTGAGGACTATGCTTAGAAAGGTACTGATCTTTAAGTTCTCTACATTTTTGGTTGGGAGGCAGATCTTGTGGATGAAGCAGTTGACAAATAAGGTAATTCTGTAGGTTCTTGGCCTTGAAGCCACCTTGGATAGATCTATCCAGTGCCTGTAGGTGTAGCCTGGCATTACATAAGTTGCGTTCTCCATGAACTGCGGGCATAGCCTGCAATCATATATTGTGGCTGTTCCTCCATCAGGTTTCTGGACCAGTACGATGCATGAGGTGGGAGGCTCTGGGTTTGAGGCAGCTAGGAAAGACTCCCCAACATATATGACTTCATAGAGAATCCTCGGTGGTTCTTCAAGGTAATGTTTCCAGGTATGACTAGTCTAATCAGCCAGTCACCAACTTTCTTACTGGTTACGTTTCCCGCAGTTCTTACGCACTCCTTACTAACAAGGGCGTAGAGTTTTCCATCCTCATATAGCACTCCGGCCCTTGGTCGTGTGTGCTTGCTGAGTGTGAGGGGCTTCTTTGTGGGTGTGCCAGTACATGAGTAATATATCTGCAGTACCTCAGTAACACTATCAGGAAATAGAACGAGGAACCAGTTACCCACGCAACCGGTCGTAGTTATCGGTAGCTTTACGAACTTCACACCTTGAATAATTATGTCTTCACTCATGCCGCTGCTCAATGCAAGTGTGGACATGTAGTACTCAACACCATTGATTACGGTAGTTCTCAATGCGTTAGTACTGGAGGGTTCTGACTCAATAGCTGTGCGGGGACTGGTGGCCACGTACGCAGCTAGCGCCGCAATTAAGGTAACTAGTGCTAGAAGTGCGAGTCCACCATGGGCGGTCGTTCTTGTGGGCACTACCTAACACCAAGCTAAAAGCAGTAGCGCACCTTAAGTAACTAAGTCCTCGAACGCCTGTACTATACGTTAGCTACTAGGTTACTTACTAAAATTAACTAGTGTGTAAATATATGGCGAGAGAAATGCAAACAGCATTAATGCGGTCACGAAGTTCATAGTGAGCACGCATATCGTGAACATCCCGATAGCTGTTAACGCCATGACTAGTAGTGGGGTGTCAATACCCAATACGTCTTCACGGGAGCCTTTAGGGGTGATCCTATAAGGTATTCGCTTCCTAATGAAGCCTAATGCGGAGTATATGGCTAGTAGAGGGATCAGTGATGAGTGAAATGCTGCCTGCCTACCCATCATGAAGGCGATCTTCTTCGTAGAACCTAGTCCCAGATCCCTTGCTATCCGAATCTCAATTATGGAGTAGAGAGCCGTCAGCACCACTATAGTAACTCCAAGAGCCATAGCAATCGGTGAGTTAATGAGTGCTAAAATACCGACATGACCCTCACTTAAGGCAGCTACTGTTGCTAGGAGCATTGAGGCTAGAACAGGTATGCTGACTGCTGGCTGCAGCATGTACACTATCATCTCCAGCTTCTTAATGGTACTGATAGGTGCCTTAACGAACCTCCAGAACATTTTCGACAGTACCTCTGAGGTCCCGTAAGCCCACCTGCACTGCTGTATCCTGAATGCAGTATACTTGCAGGGTACTAGCACGTCAAGATAGCAGCCATTAAGTACCTTGGGCTCTATGCCCTTAGTAGCTAACTTAGTACCTAACCAAATGTCGTCCTGAATTATCCTAGGTCCCCACCCATTAACTGATTCAAGCACTTCTTTCTTGTAGATAGTCCCTGAGCCGAGCGGGAAAACAAATAAGTTGAGTGCTGACCTAAGAGTATGATACATGAATGAGTACATGGTCGTTATGTACGCCAGCGCCTCACCCAATTTAGTTCTCCTGCTGTAGTACCCCCTCCACGGAATTACGAGTACATCATGATTTCCTAAGCTACTGATGATCTTCCTAGATATCTCAGGACCGAGCCTAGCGTCAGCATCCACGTACATCACGTAGGTACCTCTAGCTAGCCTGAAACCATAGTCAAGGGCTGCTGACCTCC
>JAGGUC010000038.1 GCA_021158735.1 Desulfurococcales archaeon
CTTTTTCTGATTCTCCTACCCATTTGCTCAGTATTTCCGGTCCCTTAACAGCTATGAAGTTCGCGCCAGACTCAGTAGCTACAGCCTTAGCAAGCAAAGTCTTACCACAACCAGGAGGACCATAAAGAAGTAAGCCCTTAGGTGCCTCAATACCTAGCTTCCTGTAAGAGTCCGGGTACTTCAGCGGCCACTCAATAGCCTCCCTCAACTGCTGCTTAACATCCTCCAAACCACCAACATCCTCCCACCCAACCTCAGGAACCTCAACAAGAACCTCTCTTAAGCCGCTTGGGCTTACCTCCCTCATCGCCCTAAGGAAGTCATTCATGGTTATCTTCAAATTCTCTAGTACTTCAGCAGGTATTTCATCACTGTCTAAGTCGATCATTGGCAGCACACGCCTCAGCGCATTCATTGCTGCCTCCCTAACTAAGGCAGCTAAGTCAGCACCAGTAAAACCGTGTGTCATGTCAGCCATCCGCTTTAAGTCGACGTCACTGGATAGCGGGGCGTTTCTCGTATGGATCTGCAGTATTTCTAACCGCCCCTGCTTGTCTGGTAAGGGTATTTCTATTTCTCTGTCGAACCTTCCCGGCCTCCTAAGAGCAGGGTCAACAGCGTGAGGCCTGTTGGTTGCTGCAATAACGATTACGTCACCCCTACCCTCAAGCCCGTCCATCAGTGTCAGTAGCTGAGCAACAACCCTCCTCTCAACTTCACCGACAACCTCATCTCTTTTAGGTGCTATAGCATCGATCTCATCAATAAATATGATCGCTGGGGCGTGCTTCCTGGCTTCCTCGAATATTTCTCTGAGCCTCTGCTCTGACTCCCCGTAGAACTTACTCATGATCTCAGGCCCATTAATAGCGATGAAGTATGCGTCGGACTCAGTAGCTACAGCCTTAGCAAGCAAGGTCTTACCGACACCTGGCGGACCTATGAGTAAGACCCCTTTAGGTGGGTCAATACCTAATTTTCTAAAGAGTTCAGGGTGCTTTAGCGGTAACTCGATTAACTCTCTAACCCTCTCGATAATGTGCTTCATGCCTCCTATGTCTTCGTACGTTACCTTAGGTAGCTTTAGCAGGGTCGGTGAGCGCTCAATTATAGTTATTGCTGTTTCATCAGTTATTATTACTGGCCCGGAAGGTCTGGTTTGAACCACGTAGAGAAGTATGGGTCTATTAAGTACCTGTAAGGGGACTACGTCACCTTCAACTAATGGGTAGTCAATTAACCTCCTCTTCAGCGTCCTCACGGAGTTTTCACTGCTACTTATTTCTAAGGTCGACGTTCCTGGAGCGAGCTTGATGTGCAGTGCTGGCTTAATACTCGCCTTCCTAACAATTACCTTCTCACCTATTCCTACACCAGCATTCTTTCTTATTATGCCGTCCATCCTGATTATGTCATTCCCTTCGTCTTCGGTATGAGCGGGCCAGGCAATAGCTACGGTGAGTCTCCGGCCCGTAATCTCGACAACGTCGCCCGGCTCCACGTTAATGTAGTTCATCACCCTCAAAGGAATTCTTACCTTACCTCTCATCGCCTCATATCTCTTAGCCTCAGCTACCCGCAAAACAAACTCACGCCGCTTAGGGTTCACACCAATCACCATCTCCTGCTCGATCCCAATAGCTTAGAATTTTTCTGGGTTAATGTACTTAAGTAGTCTTCCTAAAACCCGCTAAGGCGGTCTAAATATAAGGTAATGAATTACCTCGAGCAGTTGGGAACACCACATCAGCCTGAAGTAAGGCGGCTGGTCATGCACGACAATTATTAAAATGCTTCCGTCCTAGTCACCATCTCAATATCTACTGATGAGACACCTTCAATGGATGTCAGTAACTTCTCTAAGTCCTCTGTACCTCCTTCATATTCTTCAGGCATGATTATGAACAGCCTCAGTGCGTAAAGCCCGAACGCTATGTAGACTTTTTCATGTCTCACAACCTCAAACTTCTCAGGCATCCTAGCCTTGATCTCGTTGACGAGCTTATCTAGGTCTACGTCTATATCCTCAGGGTTCACCCTTATTGCTACAAGTACCTTAGCCACTGCCACCACCTCTTAAGGACCCTCAAAGCCGCAGTTAGGGCACTTATAAATCATGGCTAACTCCCTGCACTTCTTACACCTCCAGATCACTACTGTACCGCAGTTAGGGCAGTAGAACTTAACACCTTTTTCATATGGTGCAATAAGAGATCCGCAACTACTGCAGGTGGGTGGCGTAGCAGCTTCAATTATTACGGGTCCCTCCTCCTGACTTAATGCCTGACCCATACTCACTACCTGTATTGGGGTTCTAACTAGGCTTAATAAGCATTAGTGAGTAGTAGTTCCTGATCCTCCGGTTTTGGCTTAATTCATGCAGGTGGTGAAGGACAGAGCCTTAAGTAAAGTGTTTAATCTTTCTTAGAAACTTATGATTGGGGACCTCATTGGGTGTGAATATAAGGGAGCTGATACCGCAGGAAGCTGTCAGAGTTGTTAGTGATCTGAGAGAGCTGAGGGGGAGGATTATAGCTATTGATGCCTACAATGCGCTATACCAGTTCTTGACGGCCATCAGGCAGCCAGACGGCACGCCACTAATGGATAGTAAGGGGAGAGTAACCAGCCATCTTAGCGGGCTGTTTTATAGAACAATAAACTTTGTTGAAGCAGGTGTAAAGCCAGTCTATGTATTTGATGGTAAGCCACCCGAACTTAAGGCGAGAGAACTCAGTGAGAGGACAGCAGTAAGGGAGGAGGCAAGGAGGAAGTATGAGGAGGCGGTTGCTGCAGGTGACATCGAAGCAGCAAGACGGTACGCACAGATGGCGTCCAGACTAACAACGGAGATGGTTGAGGACGCTAAGAAGCTACTGTCAGCTATGGGTGTTCCATGGGTTCAAGCCCCCTCAGAGGGTGAAGCTCAGGCAGCATACATGGCACTGAGGGGAGACGTGTGGGCTACGGCGTCGCAGGATTACGACTCGCTGTTATTTGGCGCGCCTAGATTGGTCAGGAACATGACTATTTCAGGGAGGAGGAAGCTACCGAGAAAGAACATATACGTAGAGATAAAGCCAGAAGTCATCGAACTTGAGAAGGTGCTTAAGTTATTAGGTATTAGCAGGGAGCAATTAATAGACATAGCTATACTGTTGGGTACGGACTATAATCCAGAGGGTGTGAAAGGTGTTGGGCCTAAGACAGCGCTCAAGCTAATTAGAACTCACGGAAACATCGAAAAAGCACTTAAGGCCCTTCCAACTGCTAGATTCCCTGTACCGCCAGGCGAAATAAAAAAGTTGTTCTTAAAACCTGGTGTAACGGACAGCTATAAGCTTGAGTGGAGTGAACCTGAGGGCAGTGAAGTAGTGGGTATTCTAGTCAAGGAACACGACTTCTCGGTCGAGCGTGTTAAGAGCGCTCTTGAGAGGTTAAGGAAAGCTTATAGAGAGCACATTAAAGGTGGTGTGAGAGGTCTTGACGCGTGGTTTAAGAGGCGGTGAAGAGACTTCAGCCGAAGTAAGAAGAAAAGCTGTTTTTAAGGTCTAGGTAATTGAGGCTTTTCTAATAATGTAGTACCCGTAGCACATTTCCGGGTACCACTTCATCACGGAGCTATGAATCTTAATGAAGTGACCGTGAAAGAGCGGTGAGGAGATAACGAAGGTTTCTATCTCTCCGCCCTCCCCAACAGGGTTAACGTTGAATTTACGGCATACTTCAATAAAGAACCTCAAGTTGCTGTGAGTCAAGACCCTCCCTAACCAGTGCAGGCTCAGTCCCATCGCCTGCACCGCAACAATTATGAAGCTCATGCATGATGTTTCTTCGCTCAATAACTCCATAGGATCGTGCCTCCATAGAGGAGCGAAGTGCTTAAGTCCAAGCTCCTCAGCAATACGGTCAACCCGTTCTTTCTGGTACTGTGAGGCAGTAGCTCCACTAATTATGAAGTCCACGTCGCTATACCTATGCAGTACTTCATGCTTCAGGTATGTGAGTAACTCCTTAACCTCCCTCTCCTTAACAGCGCTTACGTTAAACATGTAGATAGGCATGTTCATGGCCTGTGCATGCAACTTAACGAATTCTATGTTTATGGCGTGAAACATCCAGGATTCAATACTTCTGGGAACAGCTGTTACTAGCGCCTCTACCTTCACACCATGCTGAAGCGCCTTAACTATAGCGTAGTGCGAGTCCTTGCCGCCAGTGTATAGAGCTATAGCCTTCTTCAACAACCAACTCTCCCTAGTACTTCGATCACTGCGTTAACAACATATGATGGGCAGTTGACATCGCCGGGCCTGCAAATCGATATTAGAACGGCATCACCGCTTTCTAAACCTTCATACTTAAGTACAGCATCACGTATCTTATTAGCCCCGGTCAGTTCCTCTAACTCCACAGGCGTCGGCAGGTACAGCTTAGACTTAACCAGGTACATAACTAAAGCTCCATCTGCCCCGTAGCGAACAATGCAGTCTCTAACAGCTAATGGCCCGCCATAGCGCCTAACCATGTCCACCCCCTCCTTTAGACCTACTCCAAAACCTACGTAGCTACCTTGACAGAGCTCCTTAATAGGTAGGTAACCTAGTAAGTGAATGTACGATCTCACGTACTCAGCGATCCTTCTGCCATCATCCGTGAGCAATACACCTGCAACCCTATCTACTAGTATTAACCTCCTCTCACGCATTCTCTTAATCAGGGTTTTAATACTTGCCTCACCTAGACCGAGCTTCTTCATTAAGGCCTGTCTACCTAAAGGCTGATCTCTAAGAAGCTCAATTAATACCATGTACGCATGATATGCCGTGAATCTAGGGGGTACCCCTCTAAGAGGCTTGACTAAATCACTTATCAATAATGCCTCCTTCATTGCGCATACATCGTATAAATACTATTTAACTATTATAAAATATTTATTTACAGTCATCCTACATTCAATGGGTGTTATACTTGAAGACACTTAAGGGGAGGGACTTCATTTCAATAGCCGACTTTACTACGGAGGAGTTAGAGTACATTCTTAAGACGTCAGCCTTAATGAAGAGTAGGTTTTACTCTGGTGAGAGGGTAATACCAGTACTTCAGGGCAGGACCCTACTACTCATATTTCAAAAACCCAGCACCAGAACTAGAATTAGCTTTGAGGTAGCCATGAGGCAGCTTGGAGGGGAGGCCATATCTCTGACATGGAAAGAAATGCAGTTAGGTCGGGGAGAGACCATAGCTGACACGGCTAGGGTCATTAGCAGGTACGTTGATGCCGTAGCAGCTAGAGTGTTCAGTCATGAAGACCTGGTTGAGCTGGCAAGGCATGCCAGCATACCAGTAATTAACGCCTTAAGCAATAAGGAGCACCCCTGTCAGGCAGTTGGTGATATGTTAACTATTTGGGAGAAGAAGGGCAGGTATAGTGGCTTAACGATATCCTTTGTAGGAGATGGAGGAGATAACGTACTGCACTCACTACTGCTAATAGCTGTCAAACTAGGTAATAATGTAAGGGTTGGGACAGCCAAGGGTTATGACCCGAATCCAGAGATCTGGAAGATCGCTGAAGAGGAAGCTGAAAAGAAAAATGTTACGATCGAGATCGTAAGAAGTCCTGAGGAAGCAGTTAAAGGAGTGGATGTGGTCTACACTGACGTATGGGTAAGTATGGGGCAGGAATCTGAAGCAGAGAGAAGGATCAAGGATCTTACACCATTCAGAGTTACGGGTGAGCTGATGAAGCTCGCAAAGGAAGATGCAATATTCATGCACTGCCTGCCAGCTAAGAGAGGTTACGAAGTTACTGATGAGGTTATAGATGGGCCACACTCTGTTGTGTGGGATCAAGCCGAGAATCGATTACATACTCAGAAAGCAATACTTGCCCTACTACTCTAGTCAGGAAGCATCATCTAGTTCGAGTTTTAGACTTCTTTTTCCTCCTCTTTCTGCTCTTTCTTCTTGACTTTGTTTTTGCTTTCTTAGACCTGCTGGTCTTCTTCCTAGCTCTCCTCTTTTTCTTGGTTTTCTTCTTTTCGCTCGGTAGTCTAACGGCTTTTTCCTTTACTAGCAATATTCTCTCCCCGCAGTCCGTGATCAATTTAACTCCGACTACTCTGCCTCCATCGGCTGATACTTCGAGCCGCCCTTCTTGAATGTAAAACGGATTCTGAACTGGCACCTTCTGCTCCTTAAGCATCTTAGCAACTATGACATTTTCCTCAATATTATCCGTATCCTGCCTCTCAAGTATGCTAAGCTCAATTACTTTAGATATCTTGGGGTGTAGTACATACTCGCTGTACCTTCCAGCTAGATTCACTAAGATCTCGTTGGGCTCTTTTCTGGTGCTGGGTACTGACGCTATTAAGAGCTTCTGACATTCTACACCATATATGTGCTCCTTTAACCTCCTGTATATCTCGTCCTCACTTCCATCTAGTTTCATTACCGAACGTGACGTTACTTCCTTTTCTAAGGTAGGCTTAAGTGCGGTTATCCTTAACTTACCTACATTAATGATGTCCTCTGAAAAACACACTATTCTGTACCTAGGCATTATGGAATTTACCTCTTGTATCCTATCTTCCTCAAGAACTCATGGCGCTCTCTTTTGTCGGAGTCACCTTCTACACCTAGCGGTATGTACCCGTCGACGACACCTATGAGGGAGCGGCCTTGATTCGTCTCAGCAACTATTACCTGTAGTGGGTTTGCTGTCGCTGCATAAATCGTAGTTACTTCCTGCACGCTCTTCAAGCTATTAAGTACGTTTATGGGCCACGCGTTCTTTATGTACACTATGAAAGTATGCCCTGCACCGATCTTGAGGGCTACTTCTTCAGCTAGCTTCCTTAACTCGTCGTCATTGCCGTCAGATCTTATTAACTTCTTCCCACTTGCTTCACAAAAAGCTATTCCGAACTTAATTGCAGGCGCGGAAGTGATTAATGCTTCATACAGATCCTCAACGGTTTTTATAAAGTGGGAGTGTCCTACGATTACATTTGCTCCCTCAGGCAGTGGAATATCAACTACCTCAATTTTCTTCAGCTCGCCCATGAAAGTCACCTAATGATAATAATATTTAGCTGAATTAAAGATTATCTATTAACTAATCTATCGATCTTCTTCTTTCTAATTACAGAGAATTTATCTTCATTCAACTTCATTAAACCGAAGCATACGTGGTCGTTAATAGGCTCTACATGCAGTACTCTATTACAGTCCGGATTTCTATATTTTAAGAAGAGTTCCTTAATCTCTTTGGTTTTCTCCCTACCCAGACTTCCTATTCTTCCAAACTTAACTGAACTGTACTGTAGCCTTATGCGTGCTAGGCGATCTGCTGTACACCCGGTGACTTCAGTTACAGGACAGCAAAAGTCCACTTTGACTATTCTCTCTACGTATGCAGGAGGGTAGGTAGATAGAACCTTAAGTAGGTCCGAGTAGTTGAGTTTAGTATACAATAGTAAGACACCCTTGAACTTTGTTTTAGCTACTAAGACGTTATTGTCGTAAGGGAATACAGCGTCCCCTATCTCCCTTATAGAAAAGTCCTCCTTACCGAACTTGACGGTCACTACGTAGCTTGGTTTAAGATCGCGCATCATTGAGTACTCTTTACGCCTCCCCACAAATCCTTCTCTTCGTGTACTCGAACATTGAGGAAGGCATCCAAGCAATCCATGCTGGCAGCTTCTTTATGAATTCGTACGCTTCTTCCCACCTCTCAAGCCCTAAGTCCCTTGCTAGGGCATCAAGAGAATACTCTGACCTAATGTACTTATACACTATCGCCATGGTATTTTCATCTATTGGTATTTCCTTCCCATTGCTTAATCTAACTACTAGCTCGCACATCCTATCATGCCGTACAGATTTATGGAGAAGAGGTTTTTAAGCATTAAGAAGTACGCCCTCAATTGCGTGGCAACTGATCAGAAATGCATGACCTGCTTAATCAACAGGTGCGAAGCACCCGGGCCTCCTCTCGTATATGTCTCCCATTCTCTTCAGGTTACGGATTATTCTTTCTAATGTGTGCTCATCTATACCTAGTTTCTCTGCCTCGCTCCTCAGCCTACTCAGTTTGATGCACGCCCTGCCTGATTCATCTGAGGCTGCGAACTCCTTAATTATGTTTAGTATTGTAATTTCCTTCTCCCTCATGCTCTTAGGCTTTCCAGTCATTATAGTGTCAATGTCTATGTCACCGGTCTCAATGTCTAATCCCACCATCTCTAACATAGAGTTCATTAGTCTTATAGCTTCGGCAGCGTCCTCTGCCTCAACCTTATTCTTCAACCTCATTCTCGCGTGTGCCTCAGCAAGTCTAATTAGTGCTTCAAGCTGTCTAGTAGTTATAGCTAGTGGTGCTTCAGGATTTTCAGCACTCTTTTTCCTAAGTTCAATGTAGTACTCCTCTATGAGGCGCTGGGCTTCTTTCGTAATTCTTGGCTTAACGTACTTCCGGGCGTACGCAATGTACTTCCTGAGTAGCTCGGGCGGGATCTCAGGCTCTACATCCGCTAGCGTTTCATGAGTTTCAAGAACGTACCTGACTAGCGACCTGTCTCTTTCTATTTGAGCTATATCCTTAAGTATGAATATTAGGTCGAATCTAGACAAGATTGTTACTGGTAGATTAATATTTCCTGTTAAGCCTAGGTTAGGTATGTACCTGCCGTGCTTAGGATTTCCTGCAGCAAGGACCGAGGCTCTAGCATTTAATCGAGCTACTATGCCTGCTTTAGCTATACTCACTGTTCCCTGCTCCATCGCTTCATGAATAGCTACTCTATCCTCATCTCTCATCTTATCAATTTCATCTATACAGACTATTCCACCGTCGGCAAGAACCATAGCTCCCGCTTCTAGAAAGTATTCACCTGTTTGCTTATCCTTAATTACAGTAGCAGTAAGTCCAGCAGCTGAAGAGCCTTTACCTGTAGTATAAATTCCTCTGGGAGCTATCCTCGCAGTGTACTGTAGTATCTGGCTATTATGAAGAAGCATCAAGCCTAGTCCGCCGGCAAAGTTTTCATTATCTTCCACTGAGATGTCGTAAACGTATTCGCTATGTTTAGGTTCGACATCAGTTATCTTTACCTTTGATATTGATTTAATGACGTCCCAGAAAACATACCCGTTACCTGCTAGACTATCGAAGCGATCAATTAAGACTTGGGCAGTATCAGCACTAAACTTGCTTACTAAAGGTTTCAGTCTCCCGATTATGCGTTTACAGTACTTTCTCCCTGCATAGCCTCGGCAGACTTTACCCCTTATTTCAGCAGCGAGGTTACGAAGCGGATGGTTACGTCTGTTCATGCCCAGCATGCTCGTTAGAGAAGAAACGTATGTAGGTACTGGAACCTTATCTATGGCATCGATTGAGGCCTCAGTATATCTCTCTACAATAGATGCCTTACGGTCGTTCTCCAGTTTAACTACATTCTTTATTCTGACGTCCGAGATGAATATGGTGTGGTATGTTAATTTACGTCCATTATAAGTTGCTGTTTTATGTCTTATAGTATGTGTGATTCCTAGAAGTGATAACAAGAGAGATATACCTTGAGCTAATCTATTACTTGTAATTGTAATTGAAACCTCTCCCCGCCATTTCCTTCCATTCTTAATTTTTAGTGGTATTACTGTTCCGTTACTATCTATTAGACCAGATAACACCCCAGCTATGAAATCCGCAGGTGCATTATACGTAAACTCAGGTATTATTTTGTTCCTAGTAAGGTATCCTTTCTTTCCTACATGTGCGATATCAGCGTATAGATTATTCTTGAACCACTCAATAACTTCTCTATCATCAGCTACGACTCTCCATAGTAGCTTCCTAGGAGATTTTTTAGCATACACCTTAGCTCTTATACTAAATTTACTTTCTATACATTTAGCAAGTTTTCTAGCTATATTACGATCTGAAGTTACGATCTCTATTCTTTCTTCTGATGATGTTTTAGCTATTGCTCCGTCTCCTATGAAGTACCCTATTAGGTATCCGAATTCATTGTCTAGATGAATTCTTTTCTTACCTACTGAGACTTCCCGTTCAGGTAGGTAGTTAGCTGGTAGCGGCACGCGCTTAAGTATCGGTATTAAGAGCTTATTCTTGAATGCTTCGCTAGGTTTAATAGGCTTTAGCTTCACACCGTCAAATGCGACTAAGCTATGATCTTTAGTAATTACTGCCGTACGGCCTGTTTTTGTTTTGATGACTAATACTTCGCTAGGTGCTTTATGCCTGATTAAAGCTCTCACTCTTTTAACTTCTGGCTGTAGTGTTAGCGGTGAGATCGATACTGTATAAATTTCTTCACCTATTTTGCTAAGATTAAGTACTTCAGTATCATCTGACCTTTTTACGTGGTTGCTGTACTTCCTCATGTACTCATCAATTACCTTTCCAATGGATTCGAACTTTATTTTACCTGACTTACTGAAGAGTAGTATAGGCTCACTATAGCATAAACTCTTAGCCGTACCTGGATCTCCGAGGAGGAGAACATGAATGTCTCCTCTTATTTTCGTTCCGTCAGGTGCTATTTTAGGTACGCCGCCGAAGAGTAATAGAGCAACAGCCTCCTTAATGTCCCACATTCCATAGATGGTTGGTGCAATACTCGCTATGATCTTTCTCCTTATTAGTGGATCCCTACTTAACTCCCTTATTTTCTCTTCATCTTCAGGGCTGAGCTTTAGTTCCTCTAAGAATCTCTGTGCAACTATGAGGTTATTCGCCTCAATAAATACGGAGAATACAGGCTTAGTGCTTCTTCTAGAACCTCTAGAAAGCCTCACAATACCTACGACTGATACTCTATCTCCAGGTCTGGCTATATCGACTATATCATCGGTTAAGACAACCTCGACAGAACGTGGGATCTGTCCTGCAGGAACTTCCTCAGGTCTCTCCTGCACTACTATCAGCTGCCAGTCCCTGTACTTGGACTTCTCTATAAGTAGCTTAAAACTACCTCTTACTAACCTACCCCTACCTGCTCCTTCTTCCTCAAGGGAGCTGATGCACATAGGGCAATAAGTAGGTTTCTCTAACTCGTCTCCTAATTCTTCGCCAGGGCCGGGTGGCCACTCAAATTCATGTTGCTCCCCACTTGGTAATGTGTGCAAATATACTGCCTTAAACAACTTTTCGCGAGGCGGAGTTGCCCTCACGATAATGCCTTCGATAAGTATAAGCTTATTTATGTGGTCGCTGCGAATCCCTCTAATCGGAGTAGTTCTTATCCACCCACTGAGTCTAGGGTAGAAGCGGTGGACTCTCTGTGCGTAGTCAGGATTTACTTGACTGACCAATTCTTTAATACTTTCTGAGAAGGCCCGTAATGCGACCTCAGGATCCTCTTCTAGTACATCAATTAAGTACGGGTCAAAGTTAATGAGATCCTCATAATCCACGGGTAGTGACTTACGTTCCTTAATTAACATTTCATGTATTCTGTTTCTGTACTTGAAATCTCCCTTAGAATCTTTGTACGTTCTTAAGAAGTCAGTAAACAGTAGCTGCAGTGACTGAATTTTATTCTCTTTTTGCTCGAGATTCAATAGGTCACTGTCCGTGTCGTACATCACCTAGAACCTCCCTGACCCAAGAATCAACCAAGTTCTTAGCACAATTAAATAATACCTTCTCCTCCAGCAGTAGTTGCTCCTCAAAGTCCTCTAGTTTACCACCAAGTAAGGCCACCTGGATTATTTTGCTCACTCTGATATTGACGATATCTTGAAGGTCTGCCTCAACCTTTATTGATGCCAGCAGATCCTTGGCACTCATTCTCTTCTCTTCAATCTTAGCCTTCAGTTTTCTATAAAGTTCTCTAGCCTCCAGATAAAACCTCTCCTTCAGGCTCTGGAACTTGCCTCTGGGGTGACTCCTCTCTACTATCAAGTACTTCGCCATATCTACCTCGGTTAAGGGGGTCTCCCTTATTTCAACAAACCCTTTTCTTTCAAGTTCCTTAGCAAGCCATAATGGCAGGAAAGCCTCTTCACCACGACTAAAAACTTCCCAACCGCCCTCAGTCCTCACTCTACCTAAGTCACGCAGAACAGCTACTCTCACTGGTGAGAGCAGGTGGTAGATGTTAGCAAGCATAATACTTCCTCTGATCATTCCCCACACCAAACCTCAATATAACTTCGCCACATATATAGGGAACCTAATAAGACTAAAGTGAATTATTGAATAAGTTACTTAATTGCGTTGCAGTACACCAATAATACCGGTTGAGGTCGTGAATAAGCAGAATACGTTATTAAGTGCTTAAGGCAGTAAGTATTACGGATGAAGTAAGGTAGCCGTCTGACTAAGTGATGAGGGCTCGTGTTTCTGACGGAACAATCTCTCCTCAGCTCCAGGTAGTATGACGTTGGTTTAGAAGAATGTAGCTCAGTGCACCTAGTGAGTAGTGTGGCGGGCCCGCCGGGATTTGAACCCGGGACCTACGGGTTAAGAGCCTCGGCTTCCTTCGGCAAGGATCCGCCGCTCTACCTGGCTGAGCTACGGGCCCTTCCTCGAAGAATTAGAAAATTAGGGGTTTTTAAGCCTTAAGCAATACTTCAGTTACACAATCGTCACTATAGTTAACTGATGTTCAGGCAATCAACCCGTCATCACGAGTTACTGGAGCTTCAGGCTACGTCGGCCTCATCACACTTATATTTTCATTCTACAGGCCTATTATATATTGTAGTGAAATCTACTTTAAGTTACTTAATGAAGTCAGGTGGCTCATACAGGTTTATTATGGGTATTACTATGTACCCGGCCTTAGACCCCTTCGAGAACTCGATTAACTCACCAGAAACGTCTGTTTTTATGAGTACGTAGTTCTTATCCTCAGGTATTTCTCCTTCTGAATCTACATAGTAGTAGAACAGGGGGATGCCATAGAGTTTATAGTAGTCCCTGAACACCGCCATGATACCGTATATCGTGTTACTACCCTCAACGTACCTTATAATGTATGTTGCCTGTCCAAGCGCTATACTGGATGCAGCCATCCTAGCCAGGTCAGCAAAGGACTTTACCCTGACTTTAATTGCTCTTTGCATATCGCTGGTACTCATGCATGCCTCACCGCTAATATCAGTGCTACATTTTTATAAAATTTATACTTGGAGGGGAGGTAACATGCCCTGCACAAGGGAAAACATTAATTTTTAGTGTGGTATTCACTAATGGTGAAACCCGCGTTGTCGAACATAGAAATAAGATGGCATGGCAGAGGGGGTCAGGGTGTTTGGACAGCGAGCAACATTTTAACTGAGGCAGCTATTAAGGAGGGCAAGCACGCGCAGTCCTTCCCTACGTTCGGACCTGAGCGTATGGGTGCGCCAATAATGGCTTTTACTAGAATTAGTGATGAAGCTATAGAAGTTCATTCAGGAATATACGAACCGGACACGGTTATAGTACTAGATCCGACATTACTTGGTGCCATAGACGTTCTCGAAGGTCTAAAAAAGGGTGGCATGCTGATACTCAACTACAAGGGCAGTAATGTAAAGGAGCTGTCTCAGCTAGTGGGCGCGGACTTAAGGGTCTATAAAACGTACGTGGTCTCTGCTACTGAAATAGCTATTAAGACTTTAGGAAGAGGAATAACTAATACGGCGATGCTGGGTGCTCTAGTGAAGGCAGTCCCGCTGGTAAAGCTTGAAACCATATTTGAGGTTGTCAAAGAGCGCTTCAGGGGTCCTATAGCCGAGAAAAATATTGAGGTTATTAAGGAAGCGTACGAAGAAACGAAGGAGGTGACCGGAGAGTGAGCGAACTTAAGAGCTGGCGCGCACTTCCATTAGGTACAGTACCTCTGAAGTTCTCAACGGAGTTCAAGACAGGTGACTGGAGAACATTCAAGCCAGTGATAAATCAGGAGAAATGCGTTAAGTGCCTGCTGTGCTGGATCTACTGCCCCGAGATGTCGATAGTATGGGACGGAGAGAAGGTTTCAGTGAACTACGACTTCTGTAAGGGTTGCGGAATATGTGCCTGTGAGTGCCCTGTTAAAGCTATTTCAATGGTTCCTGAGAGGTGATTGCTATGGCGGCTCGAGGAACTCAGGAAATTGTAATGGGTTTGAACGGTAATGAAGCTGTTGCCTGGGCTGTGAAGCAGTGCAACGTCGATGTTGTAGCTGCTTACCCTATTACGCCGCAGACAATAATTGTTGAGAAGTTTTCGGAGTTTGTAGCTAATGGGGAGGTTAATACAGAGTTCATTCCTGTAGAGAGTGAGCACTCAGCACTAAGTGCATGTGTAGGTGCAGCAGCTGCAGGGGCGAGGGCGTTCACAGCTACGGCATCACAGGGTTTGGCGTTAATGTGGGAGATACTCTATATTGCGGCAGGGTTGAGGCTCCCGATAGTGATGGCAGTCGTTAATAGAGCCCTCTCAGCACCGATAAATATTCACTGCGACCACAGCGACACGATGGGTGCGAGGGACTCAGGGTGGGTTCAATTATATGTAGAGGACTCTCAGGAGGCGTATGATACCGTCATACAGGCATTCAGGATAGCAGAGCACCCAGATGTGTTACTGCCAGTCATGGTCAATCTAGACGGATTCTTCTTAAGTCACACACTACAGGATGTGCGCATACTCCCTGATGAAGTAGTTAAGAAGTTCGTGGGTACCAGAGACCCTATTAAAATTAAGGTACCCTATCTCGGTGGTAGGGAGGTACCGCTGGTACTTGACGGTGAGACACCGATAACTTTAGGGCCGCTTGCCTTACCAGACTACTACTTTGAGCATAAAATGCCTCAGGTCGAGGCTATGGAGAAAGCTAAGGAAGTTATTAAGGAGGTGGATGAGGAGTACGCCAGATTAAGCGGCAGAAAGTACGGGAACGGGCTTACAGTAGCTTACGGTCTCGATGACGCTGAAGTCGCGGTAGTTCTACTAGGTTCAGCTGCTGGCACCGTCAGGTATGTGGCGAGAGAGCTGAGGAGAGAAGGCTATAAAGTAGGTGTGCTAAGGATAAGGGCCTTCAGACCGTTCCCAGTTGAAGATGTGGTTGAAAAATTAAGTAATGTGAAAGTAGTGTGCGTCATGGATAGGGCGATCTCGTACGGCGCTTGTGGAGGGCCCCTGTTTATGGAGGTGAGGTCAGCTTTCTATGATTCGCCAGAGAAGCCCATCATACTTAACTACATTTACGGACTAGGTGGGAGGGACTTGCCGCCAGCAGTTGCCAGGAAGATATTCCTAGAATTACTCGATATTGCCGAAACAGGACGTGTTAAACAGCTGATTAATTATGTAGGGGTGAGAGAATGAGTTCGGTCATTAACATAAGGGAGATAGCTAAGAAAGAACCCAAGCTACTACCCGGCCATAGATTATGCGCTGGCTGTGCAGCACCTGTAATAGTTAAGCTGATACTGTCAGTTGTTGAGGGACCTGTCATAGTAGTTAATGCGACAGGGTGTTTAGAAGTAGCTACAACCATATATCCGTATACTTCATGGAGAGTTCCATGGGTCCACAACGCCTTCGAAAATGCGGCATCTACAGCCGCAGGCATTGATGCCGCTATTAAAGCACTAAGGAGGAGAGGGGTAATTAAGAACAATAAAGTTAACATAATAGCGTTTGCGGGTGATGGCGGGACCTATGACATAGGACTTCAAGCACTGAGTGGGGCTGTAGAGAGAGGGCACGACTTCCTCTATGTACTCTACGATAATGAGGCATACATGAACACAGGTATCCAGAGGAGTGGTGGAACACCAATGGGTGCGGCAACAACCACGAGCCCGGCTGGTAGCGTCATTCCAGGAAAACCTCAGCATAAGAAACCCATAGCTGACATAGTTGTAGCTCATAAGGCACCGTATGTAGCAACAGCCACACCAGCTCACTGGATGGACCTGATGAGAAAAGCAAAAAAGGCATTAAGTATTGAAGGACCTAAGTTTCTGCACGTCCTTTCCCCATGTCCGAGAGGTTGGCGGCATGATCCAAGCTTAACTATGGAGGTAGCCAAGGTTGCTGTTGATACGTGCTACTTCCCCCTATGGGAGTATGAGAATGGAGAGTGGAGATTAACGGATAGGAGTTTAGCAATAGCTAGGAAGCCGCAGCTAAAGAAGCCCGTAGAGGAATTTATAAAGATTCAGGGAAGATTCAAGCACTTACTACGTCCAGAGAATAAGCACGTAATTAAGAGTCTACAAGAATACGTAGACGCTGTATGGGCTGACCTTCTTAAAAGAACTAGTTTTTAAGTAAATTAGTTTATTTTTTACTTAAACTCACACCCAATTAAATAGAACATGTATTGATGAACTACTAAATAGTTTAGCTTCTCATATACTCGGCCCTATTTCGCTTACCGGCTACCTCACAACTTCTTTAAGAATTTTTGAGTAGAGCTTAGTCATGGTTTTCTTCTCTACTCTATCTAGCTTAGGTATCTCAATTTCAAATACGTTGGGTTCGAAGGATGAAATCTCGTCTGCAATACTGCCGTCTTTTCTGACAATGAAAGTTGGCTGGTGTATAGCCTCAGCGACGTAACCACCAATACTGATTACAGGTGTTGAGTTCTCTTTAGCTCGGACAGCGGATATAGCTATGGTTAGGTCAGGGGATCTCTCAGTAAGAATTGGTGGTTGTATCGATATGAACGCATCACATCCTTTATAGAAGCAGAGCCTGCATATCTCAGGCACCTCTATGTCGTCCAGTATTAGAATACACAAGTTCACGTCATTAATAGTTATTAAGTCTAGGTCTGTCCCGCCACTAATGACATCATTAACAGGCTTCAACTTCCTTCCCTTAATAATGGGTCCCCCGATCGGTGGCAGTATAGCACTCATCATGTAAAGCTTGTTACCGGCTCTCCGCAGTATGGGAGACAGTATTATGTGTTTCCTAGTCTTAAGGGCTAGGTTCCCGAGCCTTGTCAGCAAGCTACCTAAGTAGTGCCTGTAACTTCCATACTTTCTCTTACCTATTAAAACATCCCGTATAGGATTCACGGGAGTGGACACTAAAACAGCATCTACTTTAGTTTCGCTGAGGCTGTTTAACGTTGATGACAGTGTTACTAAGTATTCCTTCGTACTGGTGCCTAGGTCAGTGTGTATTACACCCAGTGATATCGTGTTCTGAGCCACTATTCAACACCAGGGATCAAGTTATTCTGGCTTAACTCCTTATTTAATTCTCTAATAAGCTCTTTATAATCGACGGAACCCTCCTCTACGGCCTTCATCTTCTTTTCCAGCGCCCTTGTACGTTCCTCACTTACTAACTCACTGTACCTTTCAACCAGGTATTCATATACTTTCTTACCGAGTAGTAATGGTACGATTCCGCGCCTAGTTGACTTCTCGAAGGTGACATAACCCCTCTTGAATAGTGTATCAATGATCTTTGCATAAGTGCTGGGTCTGCCAATTTCACGCTCCTTCATCAGCTTAATAATAGTTGCCTGTGTGTGCAGGGGTTTTTCATGTCTTTCCCTAACCTCGAACTCGCCCTCCTTAAACAGGTATGTACCTGGCCTTACAGCCCTTTTAGGTTTAATGTAGAGGTAGTACCTAAGGAATCCGTCGAATAAAGTCTCTGTGTACACCTCTGTAGTTTTTTCTCCAATACTTACCTCTTTCCCATTTCTTAATGTAATCTTGGCTGAGGCTCTAAATAGGAGCTTCTTAACCTTAGCTGGCTTTGTCTGTGATGCTATGAATCTCCTAAATATTAGGTCATAGACCCTATAGTGGGCTTTAGTTAAAGTCCTCACTGGTTCAATAATACCTTCACTAATTAAGCTACGCAGGGTGCCTGCATCTATGGGTCTGGTAGGCCTTATAGCTTCGTGAGCGCCGCCAGTCCCCCACGTCCTTGGACTATAGTACTTGTCGAAGTCTTCCCCTAGCTGTTCTTTAAGGTACTCCCTCGCCACAGCAACACCTACTTCTGAGACTCTAGTGCTGTCGGTCCTATGGTACGTTATGAAACCTAATTCAAATAGGTCTTGAAGTATTTGCATTGCTCTAGGAGCAGGTATCTTAAGTATTGAGCTTATGTCTGCTAGCGCTGAATCGGTAGTATAGGGTGGTAGGGGATTTAAGTCAGTGACCTCCTCCTTAGTATCAGAAACTGTAACTGCAACCCCCGTTACTGATTTGGGGCCTAATCTCAGTTCCTTACGCAGATCTTCGGGCACGGGAATATCTAATCGGACGCCATTAAGTTCAACAATTACGTAAAGTCTCTTAGATCTAGTGTGTTCTTCGTACGCCTGAATGATCCATCCGAGAACAGGTGTCTGAACTCTGCCAGCACTTAAGTTCCTGTACTCTCGAGGATTCTCCGAGCACAGGGTCAGGTACCACTTAGTACTCTCCTTATTAATCGGTAGCGAAGATATTTCCTTGCAGAACCTCTGCCAGAATTCTGTTTGAAGTAGGCGGGATAGTGAGAACCCTAACCAGCGGTCCTCAATCCTCCTAACTAATTGGGCTCTCACTAAGTTTAAGTCAACACCTCTGGGGCTACTGACTGCATTGATTATTGCCCGCTTCGTTACCTCATGGAACTCGATCCTCTTCACGTTATTATTCACTGGAAGTACAGTACTCACTATATCAAACGCTATTTTCTCTCCTTCAGTATCAGGATCCGTCCCTACCAGTACTTCATCAACTTCTAGAGCTACATCACGTATTGCATCAACAGTTACTCTAGCATCAAATATGTTGGGAGACCCGCAGATAGGGCATTTAAGGGAGTTCTCACTTGTTTCTGAAGTAAATTGATGTCCCTTATCCATGCAGCGCTTTAATGTCGTGTAAATAGGTATGAATGCTACCTCCCTTTTCTTGGCTATGTAAGCTACACCGTATATGTTTGGAACGTCCGTTACGTCCGTTATTAAGTCATATATGTGCCCGCCGCTGGCGGTTATTAGTAGTGTGTAATTTCCTAAGTTAACCTCGTACAC
>JAGGUC010000157.1 GCA_021158735.1 Desulfurococcales archaeon
CTAACAACTAATAATATACTTTACCAGTACAGAATGTCAACCCACCGGAGTACCTCAAACAGCGCGGCTACAGCAGAGCAAGAATCAAGTTGATTCTAAGGAAAATAATGTTGGTTTTCGCACTCAGTGCAGACTGCAACCCACCCTACTACTCAACTGTAATTAATGAAGTCGGGCATCCATTAGCCGCACTTTCAACCTTACTCCTCAAGTCGTCAGGAACCTCACCCACGGACTCACTCTCAGAGTCTGAGACCCTGTACGACTCCGTGATCCTGCTCTTACTCGTAGCTGGGTCAAGCTCAAATACCTCAGGAGTTAGTGACCAGCAGACACCGCAGCCAATACAGGTCTCCTTATTAACACGTACCTTAACCAACTAAACCCCAGTAATAACTTCGGTTCCCCCTCAATGATAAACTTAACTGAATAGGGAAAAACAGTTCCTTAAAGTAAGAATCATTAAACATTAAGTTTAATATTGAATTATTAATTGTTAGATCCTCAATAACACGTTTTTAAGTAAGCAAACCCCGAGTTCAAACAACACTAGTTCTCGCCGAAAGCCCTAACACCTCCCTAATGATCTTAGCCGCTGCAAAAGCAGTAATACCCCCACAATCATACCTTGGAGCGAGCTCAACAACATCAAATGCTACGATGCTGACCTTAAGCAACTTAATTACGTCAATGAGCTCCCTAGTACTTAAGCCACCGGGCTCGGGATTACCGACGCCTGGTGCGTAGGCGGGGTCGAGGACGTCGAGGTCGAAGGAGAGGTAGGCTCTCTCGAAGGAAACCTCAACTCTAGGATTACTACGTACTTCAGAAGTACTTAAGATCCTGATCCCCCTCTCCTCAGCGAACCTCACCTGCTCCTTAGTCGGTGCCCGCACACCGACTACAACGACCTCCTCAGGACTCACGACCTCTTCCTCGATCAACCGCCTGACCGTGCAGGCATGTGAATACGGGTCACTATCATAGCTCGGGTAGAGGTCTGGGTGAGCATCAAAGTATATGAGCCCGAAGTCCCTGCCCGAGGCCGCCTTAAGGGCCTTAAATGCTGCGTAAGTTATGGAGTGGTCACCGCCGAGGAACAGGAAGACCTCACCACTGTAGTACTTCTGTACAGCCTCAAGAACCCTACTCTCAACCTCCTTGAAGTCTGCACCACTAACATCACCTAAGTCCATGTATGACCAGAACTCCCTGAGGTCCGTTAGGTCTTCTGTGAAGCTATTGTAGAGCTTACCTGAAGTCGCTTCACGAATAGTTCTCGGACCTTCGCACGCACCCCTCCTGTATGTGGAGGACCCGTCCCAAGCAACACCCAGGACGTAGAGACTAGGTTTTTCAGACCTGGGTATCCCGAAGAGCAAGTACGTGCACCAAGCCACTATGGGAGCACCCACTAATATATTATGATCAGCCGCTGCTAGCGTTTTCATCGGCTTACTTAACGGCAATAATTGCAGGAGGGTTTAAGGGTGCGTGTAATAATCTCACGTATTGCTTAATTACGTAGGTGCTGATGTAGGGAGGGCTGAGTGATGGGAGAGGGTAGTGTGAGTAGATTGAGATCAGAGCTCGAAGTCCTTAAGAAGAGGCGTAATGCAGTGATCTTAGCACACAACTACCAGATCTCTGAGGTACAGGACGTAGCCGACTTCGTGGGGGGACAGCTTAGAGCTAGCTAAGAAGGCGCTTGAAGTAGATGCCGACGTAATAGTCTTCGCTGGAGTCAGATTCATGGCTGAGACAGCTGCGGTCCTGAACTTAGATAAGACCGTGTTGCACCCAGCTGCTGGGTGCCCGCTAGCAGACTTCCTAGCAGCTGATGACGTGAGGAGGGCCTCAGAGAGGCACTGTCATTAGTGGAGGGTCTTGAAGTCCCTAAGCAGATCCGCGAATTAGCCACAGCTGTGATTAAGTGTGCGCTTGAGAGGAGGGAGTCTAGGGATGCTCACTACAGGATCGACTACCCCACTAATGAATGAGATGTACAGTAGCAGGTCTAAGTACTTCCGCGGGGAGTATTGTATATAGCAGTCATTAACAGTAGCTAATGCATAAATAACAGCTAATTGATGGGTGCATGATTGACGCGGGAAAGAACTATAGCACCAATGGTATGCAAGGGTACTTAAAGGGTCAGGCAGCTAAGATTGAAGATGTCACAAATTGATTAATTAAATTTAATTAAAAAGCATGTTGCTAACTAGCTCTCTTTCTTTTTCTTTAAGTTTCTTAAGTACTGGGAGTAGGTCGCTAAGGCTTTAATGACTTTAGCGGCCTTCTGAATAGATAAGTATACAGGAACTCCGTTCTCCTCGAATACCTTAACGTTGCTGAAGTCCCTGCCGAAGACATTGACGACGACCAGCGGTTTCCCGTACTTCTTAACTAGGTCAGCTATTTCCTTCGCTACAGCATCCTCCTTGGGTATGATGAATGGTAGATTAGATATTCTGCCGAAGTTCCCGTAACCTGTCAGCATTACGGTGTCGAAGCTCGGGTCCTTCATCAGTAGCTCAACAGCTGTCTTGTAGGGCTCGGGCTCGACCGTAGCTACTACATCAATCGGGTTCCTCCTGTTCCAGAATGGAGGCAGTATCTTGTCGAGCTCCTTAACTATGTGGTCAGGTAGTGGCTGAAGCTTGAGCCCTAAGCTCTCAAGAGCGTCCGAGGACTCGACGCTCCAGCCGCCGCCAGAGGATATGACGCCTACTCTCTCACCCTTGGGTAGCGGGAGGTTGGCGAAAGCGAGGGCTATGTTGAACATGTCGTCGAATTCATAGACCCTGATCACGCCGTACTTCTTGAATACTACGTCGTAGATCTCGTCCCTACCGGTCATGGCTGCTGTGTGTGATCTAGCTGCTCTGGCACCGCTTGAGGTGTACCCGAGCTTCATGACTACGAGCGGTTTCTTAGAAGTGTAGTACTCCAGGGCCCTCATGAACTTCCTGCCGTCCTTAACCCCTTCAATGTACATTATGGTGACCTTAGTTGTCTCGTCGTCAGCTAAGTACATCAGGTAGTCACTGAGTTCTAAGTCGGCCTGATTACCGACGGATATAGCTGCACTGAAGCCTATTCCCTTCATGGCTGCCCAGTACATCATGGTTCCAGCGAAAGCACCCGACTGGGAAATAAACGCTATGTTCCCCGCCTTAGGGGATATTGCCGTGAATGCAGCGTTTAACCTGGTCTTAGCTACGAACACCCCCATACAGTTAGGGCCGACGAACCTGATCCCTCCCTTCCTAGCGATCTTAACGACCTCCTTCTCGAGCTTCTCACCTTCAGGTCCGACCTCACTGAAGCCTGCCGTAATGATTATAGCTGCCTTAACGCCCTTCTCAACACATGCCTCCATTACGTTGGGGACCAGCTTAGCTGGCACGGAGATCACCGCCAAGTCGACGTCATCAGGCACAGCCCTGATGTCCGGGTAGCACTTAAGTCCGAGGAGGGAGTCAGCCTTAGGATTTACCGGGTAAACCTTCCCTTCATAGCCGTAACTTATGATGTTCTTCAGAATAACGTGCCCCCAAGCCTTCGGGTCCCTGCTCGCGCCAATGACCGCTATGCTCTTAGGCTCGAACACGTATTTTAGGTTACCTACATCAAACCCGCTCATGGCTAGTACCTCATGGAATCTATACCATAATTTATGTTTATTAAAAATACTTTATCCTACCATAATAGCTTCCCGTCCAGTTCAAGCAACTTCTTCCAGTTTTTATTAGTGAGTGCCTGGATCTCAGCTATGTCCTCATTACTCAAGTGCCTGAATCTTCCCTGAAGCTTGATGTACTCAGCTACGGGCCTCAGCTTAGGTAGCTCGACAGTCAACCTGAATACGCCGTGGTCGACCTCGATGAGAGGCCACATACCGGTCAGTACAGCCAGTCTCGCTACCTCGACGGTCTTGCTTTCATGGAATCTCCAGCCCGTGGGACATGGGGTCTGTACGTGAATGTATGCCAGGCCCTCACCCTTCTCTACGACCTCCATAGCCTTCCTCAACTTGACCTCGAAGTCACGTAGAAATGCTGGTGACACAGTAGCTATGTACGGTACCTTGTGAGCGATCATGACTGACACCATGTCCTTAGGGAGTTCCTTCTTACCACGCCACCTGGGACCTACTGGTGTCGTAGTGGTCCATGCCTTAACTGGTGTCGTGCCACTCCTCTGAATACCCGTGTTCATGTAGGCCTCATTATCATAGTTGATCCATATTATCGGCTCCCCGCACTCGGCAGCCGAGGACAGCGACTGCAGCCCTATGTCAGCTGTACAGCCGTCACCAGCTATGACCGTGACGTAGACCTTCTTGCCTCTGTACCTGTAGGCCCTCTGCAGCCCTCTGGCGTAGGCTGCTGCGGCAGCGTAGTTAGCTAGGACGCACGGAACCCCGACCCAGTTGCTCGGAAAGTGCATTGATACTGCAGCTGAAACGCAGTTCGGTGGGAATACAACAACTGAGTTCTTACCTAGAATTCTGAGTATGTGTCTAACAGCCAGTGCCGCACCGCATCCTGAACACAGTTGCGATCCAGGACAGTAGGTCACGTCCTTAAATGTAACTGAGGGCTTCGCCAGCGGGACCCGGTGCTCGATGAATACGGTCTCCCGCACCCCATCCTTGCTTAGTGTGTTCATAAGCTTACTTAACATGCCTTCGAAGTCGCTTATTGAGACGTCGTCACCTCCCATACCAGCGATGAAGTTAACTATGTTAGGTCTTTCCTTCATAGCGTAGAGTACGGAGGCTACTTCAGTACCGAGCGGTCCCATCGATGTTCCATGACTTACTGCCCTGTCGACAATGCCTACAGCTCTAATACCACTCTTTTCAACGATCTTAGTCAGTTCTTCTGAGGGGAACGGCCTGAAGAACCTGACTCTTAGGAGTCCCACCCTGACGCCTCTGTCCCTGAGTCTGTCGACAGCTCGCTTAGCTGCCGTGGACATAGACCCTATAGTAACTAATAGTGCTTCAGCACCATCAGTGCGGTACTCCTCCAGAAGTCCGTAAGCACCTCTGCTGAACCTCTCACTAAATTCTCTGGTAGCTTCATGAATGACTTCCTTAGCCCTCTGCATGACCCCCTCAAACAGTCTTCTGTAGGTCGTGTGCAGTCTCGTAGGTATTACTGGGAATACGTAGCCCTCTGACTCGGTCGGGTCTGTAGTGTGCTTGTAGAGCTTTCTCGGCGGCAGGTAATCATCTACCTCACGCTGGTCGGGAATGTCCACGGGTTCTGAAGAGTGGGAGAGGTGGAATCCATCAAGACATATCATGCCTGGGAGGAGTACCCTCTCATCCTCAATAATCTTGTAGAGCTGGATTACGCCGTCAAGGCACTCCTGACAACTCTCAACGTAGAGCTGGATCCACCCTAAGTCCCTAGTGGTCATCGAGTCTGAGTAGTCGGCAGCCACGCTCCAGTACCACCCTAAAGTCCTGTTAGCTACAGCCATTACGAGCGGCGCTCTGTAAGCAGGTGCTTGAGCTATGACCTCAAAACCATAACCGAGTCCTTGAGAGCATGTGGCAGTAAATGCTCTAGCACCAGCTACGGCAGCTGCCACCGCAGCAGCTATTGCTGAGTGCTCCCCTTCAGGGTGGATGTACTCGGCGTCGAGCTCACCCCTAGCAATGAAGTCAGCGAGGTACTCAACAATTGGTGTCTGAGGGGTTATTGGGTACGCTGAAACAACCTGAACTCTGGATAGCTTAGCTCCGTAAGCTACTGCCCTATTACCTGAGAGAAGATCTAGCCTACCCAAAGCATCACACCTCCCTAATCATTTTGATTGCTTTCGCAGGACACTCATTAGCGCAGACACCGCAGCCCTTGCAGAACCTGTAATCTATCACAGGTCCCTCCTCAGACTCACGGATGACTCCTTCAGGGCAGAAGTGAACGCAGACCCAGCACTTCCTGCAGAGGTCGTACTTAATGACCGGCTTCATGACCCTCCAATGAGCGACGGGCTCAGAACCTATTTCCTTAACCGGTATTGTTAAGATCTCAGGGTAATCTTCCTCAGCCACCATCCCCTAACACCTCGACACTGACTTCATTATATCCAGCTTCCAGGCACTTCAGATACTTATCCCAGAGTCTCTCAGGGAACCTAGCCTTAACAGCTCTCATTGCTGAGCTGAGTGTTATGAGTCTTGTGACCTTAGCAAATGCACCTAACATAGCTATGTTGGGTATGGCGACCCCCATGTACTTCAGCGCCAGGCCTGTGGCATCTACTGAAGCTATAACCCTTAACTTAGAGCTGACTCCGGCCTCATTTAGGAGTTCAGCAGGTTTCTTAACGGTGTTCTGAACGTACACACCACCCTCCCTGATCCCGTTCGTTACTGCAGGCATGACCCTGTGGAGCTGGGGGTCAAGCACCATTACGTACTTGGGGTTGTAGACCATACTCCTAGAGATCTCGCTGGCCTCACCAATAACTATGAACGAGGTAACTGGGGCTCCACGCCTAGCAATACCGAACCATGGGAAAGCCCTAGCAAACCTACCGTCATATAGTGCGGACAGAGCTATTAGCTCCGAACAAAGCACTACCCCCTGACCTCCCCGCCCATGAAGCCTTATCTCCTCCAAAATGAACACCTCAGTAAAATCTGCTAGAATGGCGTTTTATGTGATTCTGTGACATGCGGATTGTCCGCTACGCTGGGCTTCAGATGTCTCCATGTCCATATATTTTAAATCGTAAAAGCACTGTACTAGGGTCTAATTTAAATCCTGCTATGTGAGATTTACAGGGCTGAAATATGTCAATTGCTGAAGTACTTGAGAAGATTCCTGTTTCAGGTATAAGGAGGTTGTTCGAGCTCGCGTCAAAAATGCCTGAGGTAATTAATCTAGGTATTGGGGAGCCTGATTTCGACACCCCAGAACACATTAAGAAAGCAGCGGTTGAGGCATTAGAGGAGGGATATACTCACTATACATCTAATGCAGGGCTACCTGAACTCAGAGAGGCTATAGTGAGGAAGCTGAAGAAGGATAACGGTATTGAAGCATCTGTTGAGGAAATCATAGTAACCGTGGGCGGTGAGCAGGCCCTAGCTAATGCTATATTCACCCTAGTAAAGCCAGGAGACGAAGTACTGATCCCCTCACCAGCCTTCGTGTCGTACAGGCCACTCATTCAGATGGTGGGAGGTGTCCCAGTCGAGGTACCTGTTAGAGAGGAGAATGATTTCTGCCCTGTGGTCGAGGATCTAAAGAATTATGTTACTGGTAAAACTAAGGCCATAATAATCAACACCCCATGCAATCCAACTGGGGCGGTATACCCGAGGAAGGTGCTTGAGGAGGTAGCTGATTTCGCGGTAGAGCATGACTTAACAGTGATCTCTGATGAGGCTTACGAGAAAATAGTTTTTGAGGGGGGTCACGTAAGTATTGCCTCACTCAACGGGGTGAAGGACAGGGTCGTGAGCGTCTTCACATTCTCGAAGACCTACGCCATGACTGGGTGGAGGCTGGGGTACGCTGTCGCCAGAAAAGACATCATAGACAGGATGGTTAAGCTCAACATGTACCTAGTTGCCTGCCCCGTAGCTTTCGCTCAGAAGGCTGCCTTAGCAGCTCTTGAAGGACCTCAGGACTGCGTTGAGAGGATGGTTAGTGAGTACAGGAGGAGGATCGACTTAGTTTTCAGGAGGCTGAGTGAGATGCTTGACGTATCGGTCATCAAGCCTAAGGGCACATTCTATATATTCCCTAATATCTCAAGGTACGGGAAGTCTGAGAAGGTCGCTGAGCAACTTCTGTATAGTGCTAAAGTAGCTGTAGTACCGGGGTCAGCATTCGGTAGGTACGGTGAAGGATATTTAAGAATATCTTGTGCTACATCATATGAGAAACTTGCTGAGGCTATGGACAGGATCGAGGAATGGATGGAATGGATGAAGACTTACGGTTCAAGGAAAACACAGTAAGTACCTACACCTTGTTAACTTGTTAATAGGAAAAATAGATTTGCTTACTCTATCTCTATTCTTTTTATTATGCTTGCTTCTTAGCTTTAGATGACTTCCAAGCCCTGTAAACGCCCAGCCCTAAGCCTACCCCGTACAGCAGTACTATACCTATGACCAACATAGCGATTGCTCCAGCACTTAATCCGGGCATATTATTTCACCTCCTTCGTTCTCCACTTAAAACCTGACAGTATTAATGCTGCTATTATCATTATTACAATAGTAAGCACTGATATTGGTGATACATGAGCGGTGGTGGCAAGTCCCCAACCAAGTATAATCAGTAATACTATCGGTGATATGAACTTTATGAACACGTCAAACCATGGGCCAAGCTTCCATTCAGCATTAGGATTCACATAGTCTCTAAGTAACTTCATACCAAGGAAATAGCCAGCTAGAATAGCCTCAAGAAGTACAAGCCATATCC
>JAGGUC010000048.1 GCA_021158735.1 Desulfurococcales archaeon
ACCCATACCAGCCATATACATGCCTCAGTATGCCGTAGGTAGATTGCTTAGTTGAACCGCCCACATAGGCACAGAGCGCACCTATAATGGCCTCAATGATACAGCCTATAACGGCTGCGTATATGACGTTCATGAGTCCTCCTTGAGTAGCTAGACCGCCTCCGACCCACAGAACAGCTATACATGATAGAACTCCCGTATACACTAGGAATATGTTCATTATGGTCCTACGTTCCCACGGAGGCACTGGCACTAACACGTAGTCGCCTCTGATGTCCTTCCAGGGGTAAGCCTCAGTAGACTCTTCACGGGACATTAGAAATACCCCCTTTAATTTCATAAGGTGTACTTAAAAAACATTTTTCTCAAGACCTATAAAAAACTTTTTGATTCATAGTAGATCCCGGGTGCTACTGCTTAGATTTTTTCAGTTCTGTTTTTATATAACGAATTTTTTCTTCTGGTTCCCTAACCCCCTTAATAACCAGTACTGTCCTGTCATCATCCACCTTAAATACCTCTATGTCACCAACTGGCTGCCCTAGCGAGAATATGTATGCTTTAGCTTCCGTAGACCTGAAATCTACGGTATCGTCAAGTTTAAGCCTTCGGGCAATTCTTCTATGCTTAACAACCACAATCTCCTTATTAGTTATAATGTAGTTTTCAGATAAAATTACAAATAATGTAATAGGTATTACCACACCTAATATTACGAGGGTATAACCTGCTGGATGTATTTCCTGTGTTATATAGAACCCAAATAGTAGGGCATTCCACATTATTAATAGTGAAACGATCCACAACCACCTAGGCACGTAATTGTGCTTGAATATGACTTTAGTACCCCTTACCCTAATCCTCACCGTCAAATCCTGAGAACCCCCCACTTGGTTTTCTATTGAATTTAACCTTATAAGTAGCTTATTAAGTAAAAAACTTATTAGCAAATTAGAGTTTAAGATACCGATATATTTTCTTGAAACAATGTAAATATGTGAGCTAAGTTGATCGTTCAGCTCCCGCCGCCAATTAGCGAGGCACTACTCAACTACGTTAAAGAAGTAAGAAATATCATGAGGTACTTGAGGCGTGGTATTAAGCTACTTAATGACGTCCAGGTAGGTGAGGCGATGGAGGAGCTGTCATGTGCTATTAGAGCTGATACAAAAGCAGACAGCTTAAGGCGGGAACTACTCTTCAAGCTAGAGGAGGTCATTAGCAATAGCGCAACACGTGAGGCAATAGTGCACATCTTAAGGAGGCTTGACCTAGTTTCCGAGATGGCTAAGGAAGCCTCAAGATACCTCTCAATAATTCCCTACTTAGAAATTCCGGATGACATTAAGTCACGCATTGAGATGTTGAGTAAGCTAGGTCTTGAAGCATGCGATATACTGGTGAGTGCTGTTGCGGCCATACTAGAGGGGGAGGGAAGAAAAGCAATAGAGTACTCACTTAAAGTTGAGGAGGTGGAGGAGAGCGCAGATAACATTACGCTTGAGGCTAGGAGGATCTTAGTTGATGTAGGTGAGAAAATAAGTAACCCTGCACTCGTTTTAATGATATCTAACTTCATTGAGTCACTGGAGAGTGTGACAGATTATGCGGAAGATGCCGCGGACTACATAAGAGCTATAGCACTGCGCACTAGCTGAGTTTATAGTGCGAGATTAATAAATAACATATACAGCAGTGCGGAAGTAGTCATAACAGCTGGGAGTCCGGCCACCCACATAACAACTATTTTTATAATAGTCTTCACGTTAATTGCCTTAATACCCCTAGCTAACCCAACCCCGGCTATCGACCCCACAACTGCTATGGTAGTTGAAACCGGGAGACCTAATCTAGTAATTACAAGAACCGCTATAGACGCCGCTAACTGAGCGCAGTAAGCTGAGGTATACGTAAGTATTGTTATTCCAGCTCCAATAACCTCAACAACCCTAGACCCCCACATGATTATTCCTATAGACATCCCCATCGCTGCAATAACTAAGGCTACCCCGGAAACATTTATGACAGGAGGTAGCCCGCCGGGTGATGTAAGAGCAAGTATTACAGCCGAGAGAGGACCAGCTGAATTAGCTACATCATGCGCACCGTGACTAAACGCCATAGCTGAGGCAGATGTGAGTAAAAGCAATTTAATGTAGAGTTCCTTTTTCGGTACATCCCTAAATTTACTTAGATACAGCTTATCAAAAACAATGACTAAAGGTATGGAAAGTACTGCAATTGCAAGAGACATGTAAACTGAGTAGACAACATTCGAAATACTGGGTACGGAAATCAGAAGTAAAAGGGATGACGAAAACACCATAATGAATACTGATGTAATTAATACGTATGGGAGGCTCTTTTCACTCTGTAGTGCCTTCCCATATATCTTATATAGCGCAAAAGCTAAGGCAGCACTAACAGCAGGGAGGTACCCCCATGCTGCAGCTATGAAACTCAGGGTACTCCAATTAATGTTCTCCAATCCTACCGAAACTATCGCAACCCCTATTATACCCCCCACAATGTTTCCTGATATAGACATCGGCACCCTAAGTATCGATGCTATAAGTACCCACAGTCCAGTCGCGATCAGCACTGATATCATACCAACGATAATTAAGTGCACGTTCTTAATTTGAGTAATATCTACTATCCCCCTCATAAGCGTCAGCGAAACAAATCTACCAAACAGTAATGCCCCAATAAATTCAAATATAGACGCAAGGACTAAAGCTTTCTTAAGGCTTAAAGCCCTCGACCCGACAACAGTACCAATCATGTTAGCTGCATTATTAGACCCATTATTCCAGGCCACAAAAAAAGCTGCTAGAACAGCAACCACTAGCCAGTAAATACTGGCTATAACAGTAAACCACCCCAAGCTAACATTAAGAGAACTTACAAGTATTAAAAAGAATTCCCTAAAACATTATATTTATGATAATATATGGTCAGACATTATGGAGATGATGAGTTTTCGGGGAGAATGACATGTGATGAAGCGGTTACCCACCTGATGTATTTGATAAGGGGCACTATATACCTATTTCAGTATAAAAGTCCTCACTTCCGTCATCATCGTACCTGCTATTGAGCCAAATTTCATGTACTGGAAGATCTCCACCACCCAACTTCCACCCGGCTTTATCTATTTTTACTAAGGCTGGTAGCGGTGTCATGAGCCCTAAAACAACTGCCTCACCAGTATTTAATGAAGGTAGCAGCTCCAGTAACTCATCTGACAACGTCTCACTAGCTGATTGAACATACTTCTGGTCTCCGGGCTCAACTAATTTGAGGATTATCTTGTTGTTTGTTTGCGACAAAGCATTATCGTCAATGTTTTTAGGTCTTTGACTAACTAAACATAAGCCTACTCCGAACTTCCTGCCCTCTCTTGCTATCCTAGCTACAACCTCCTTAGTTAGTGTCACCCTCTTCCTAGGTATCAATACATGCGCCTCCTCAATAACAAGTAGTACTGGAACTGGATACCCGTGTGAGCCAGCTCTATCTCTTTTTCTTTCATCGAGAAGTCTCCTGAGGTAATGTGAGGTAATGACGTCCGCCACCTCCTCGTCAACTTCCCCTAGCTGAAAAATGTTAGCGTGCCCTACCTTAATTATTGAAGTGAGTTTTAGAGGAGCCTCAGGTGAGAGGACCCTGCCACCATACCTGTCTCGTAAATCGTACAGCTTAAGTAGTAAGTCAGCTATAGAACCCCTATCATTTGAGGGTATCTTCTTACTCTTGTCCCTCCGTTCACTCAGCTGCAGGTACTCCTCAACTTTATTAATGAGCATGTCAAGGAACTGCTCGGTCTTCTTAGTAGCGGATTTCGACCTAATCTCACTATACGCTTTCCTGAGGTATAGTCTCTGCTTACTGGCTTTAGGCTCAAGTCCGAGTAGTCTGTAGTACTCACCCAGCGTCAGGTCGGCGGGATTAACCGTGGGCCTTACTCTATTTACTCTGGAAGCCACACTGCCGTACTCTGAGTGCATGTCTATTATTAAGACCGTACCATTCAACTCATCCACGATTCTCTTAACTAGTACGGCAACAGCATTACTCTTTCCAGCACCTGTAATGGCCAGAATGGCTAAGTGCCTATTCACCATAGCCTTAACGTTTACGTAGACCGGGACGTTAGGATGATTAACCAGGTTTCCGAGCCTTACCCAACCATCGGTGCTTCTCTTAACGAAAACAGCCCTCAATACATCATCGGATGCCTCTAAAACCTTAGCAGCAGGTCTAGGAGGGTACTTAGGTGTCTCAGCTTTCCCTTCCTTAATTAACTTAGACAGCTTAGCAAGCAACCTAGCGTACCCCACCATGTAGTCATGCCTCCCAACTCCGAAAGCCTCCGCCTTAGCGATAGTATCCACTTGAGCAGTGCTGCTCGAGACTAGTGGATTACCTATTTTTGAGAGTTCGACAATACCTAACACATACTCACCATCATGATACTCAACAATAATGTACTCACCGACTCTTGGAGGCCTTACCGCAGTGAAGTAAATACCTGTATGAGATGTTTCACCAATCACTCTACCTATTTCATTAAGTTTTAGCTCATTAAGGTCCTTACCGACACCCTTACTTTCCATCATTAGTATTCACCCAGTACTTCACGACCAGTTAATAAATGTGTAATACCTAGTGCATTAACTATATTGATAAATGCCTCCCTACTCAAGTATGTAATGTGGTGTGCCTCATAAAGCGGGTAAGGGTACCCATCACCAGATACGGACTTCAAGATATCAACCACATCCCTAACAACAGACTCTAGCGTGTTAGTAGCTGAACTACCAATAATGTAAGGTATCTCAACTTTAAACACATGTTCCCCTGTACCCAGTCTCACATAAGTTAATAAGATCCTTAATTTGTCATAAAACTCCCTGAGTCCAAGCACTTTAGGCATCTCCTTAATAGGTTTATCCTCCAAGTAAGGCTTTGAAAAACCTGATTCCCTAGTCAGGTACTGAAATAACATAATGTCCGTGACCGGGGTCTTACCCTTGAAGAAACGTTTGACGTAGGTCTGCGACCTACTAGTTTTTGAGATAAATAGTACAGGAATATTGTTTAAGTATGCATCACTAATTAACCTTCTAATAACCGCTAACTTTTCTATGTACTCGAGAGCTGTGATCATCTGTGACTTACTCTCGTCAATATCATAAACTACCGGTTCAGTGACCTCCTTAGTAACAATAGGGCAGTTCCTCACAGCATCAATAGATCTTAAAGTCCTAGTTAACCTGGCCTCTATGTTACTGAAGACCTCATCTCCGAACTCACGGGACACCCTGGCCAGAATAGTTGAAAGCAGTATATTGTTGAGCGGTGAAGGTGTTATCAGCATAGACCTTAGCGACCCGTCCATAAGCACGTACTCAACGTCACTCAGCATCGACTGTATAGCTACCTTAACCTCAAGCACTTCACGGTACAGGCCCACTCTCTCAGCTACTTGAGGAGGGGACAGTACATCAATATCAGCTACAGATAAAGTTACAGCACTCTCATATTTCCCGTTAGCTAGCCCACGAAATAGTACAGCAGCTGCTGCAACCCCATAAATAGTAAATCCCTGAAAATCCACCTTAATATTGCTGCCGTCAACACCTGCTACTGACTCGGGCGCTGCGGGGGATGGTTCATAAGAAATCCAGAATCTCCTGACATCATTAAGGTGCTCACACCGGCTAAAAATTTCTATTTTTCTGATTATCTCATCTTTCTTTCTTGTTGCAGCAGCGATTAACTCAGAGCTCAATACTACTCACCTCCCTAACCTTAGAGAAAGTATTCTTACTAACCTCGTACACAAGGTCCGCTGCCTCCTTAACTTCGTCATGGTGTGTAACAACTATGAGTTGCGGTATGACCCCACCACCCCTGAACTCCTTAAGCACATCTATGAGCTGCCTCCTCTTATCCTCATCTAAGTGGATTGTTGGTTCATCCAGAATCAAGAAGCCCAGCCTGCCTCCAGAAACAATATTATGGAGTGCCAACAGTGCAGCTATAGCTGTCACAACGACTTCGCCACCACTTAATCTATTGATGTCCGCTTCGAGGTAGGGTGACACAAGCGTTATGTTGAATTTCTCATCCACCCTAACATCGCTGTAGCTGATATTAAATAGTTCTATGTACTTCTTCATAAGAGCCTCAATCTTAGCTAGTGAAACCTTCCTGATTATTGCTGGTGCCTTATCTCTATGCAGGATCTCCTCCCTAACCCACCTAAGCACGGAGAGCTTGTACCAAGTTGTTCTCAGTACTTCAGCATCCTCCCTTAAGGCCCTGACCTCATCACTGATCTCTGAGAACCTCACCTCAACCTCTGAGAGCTTACTCCTTAACTCACCCTCCTTCCTAACTAAGTCTTCTAAATCCTGCCTCAACATACTCAATTTGGCATCAATTCCCTTCAATTCCCTTACATTAGGTAGTAACTTACTTTTCTTCTTCTCTAAGAAAGAGACCCTACTCAAGTAATTCTTCACCTCCTCCTCAAGCCTCTCTAACTCCGCGGCTGACTGCTTCAATCTGCCGATTGCCTCACGCAACTCCTTAGCCCGCTCCGATGCTTCCTCTGCCATACTCATGGCTTCCCTAATATCAAAGCCCTCGCCAAAGAACATACTTAATTCGCGCCTGAGTTCCTTATGTCTCGCTAATAAGTCTTCTACTTCTTCTTCAAGCTTCCTAACCTCCTTGCGCAGACCGCTGACCTGCTCATCTTTAACTCCTTGAGCTATTATGGCCTCCATCCTAGCCTTATCCATCTCGACGTGCATAAGTTCATTCTCTTCCTTTTCTAGTCTATTAATTTCATTTTTAAGAACGGTAATTCTGTCTTCAACAGAACGTACTTCATCACTAATCTTTACTAACTTCTCCTTAAGCTCTCTTAACTCATCTTCTCTTAACTTAGCTGACTCGAGCTTCACTATTAAGTCCTCTAACTTCTTTAGTTCATCTTCCATCCTGGATGCTTTCTTACTTAATTCTTCAGCTTCACTCTCTAATCGCTCAGCCCTCTCTTTCCTGATCCTGACGTCGTTGTCTAACTTCCCTATAAGGAACTCCCTACGCCCCTGAGTCAGTGACTGCCCGCACAGAGGGCACCTGCCTTGAAAACCCCTCATAAGTACCCTCAGCTTCTCATTAGCCTCCGCGGCTCTCCCCTTCTCTATCGATGCCTGAGAAAGCTTTTCTTGAATCACTATCTGTAGCTCCCTGATTGACTCCCTTAACTCACCAGCTCTACGCTTCGCGACTGGCAGGGAATCAGCTACACTGCTAAACCTAGAGCCAAGAAGAACCGATATCTCATTAAGTACGGTACCTACTTCATCAAGTAGCCTGCCTATAAGTTTATTCAGATTCGCTTGGTCTGATTTAAGCCTACCCAAGTTCTCAGTGAGTTTAGATAGTTCTTCCCTAGCCTTACTGAGCTTACTACGGACTAGTTCTAACCTCCTAATCCTCTCCTCAATACCTTCAGGGTACTTGCCGAGTATTGACTTAAGCTCCGTCAGCAGCTCCTCGGCTCTCTCTAGCTCACCTTTCTTAGAGTCAAGCACTGTCTTCTTGCTATGAAGGTTTTCATCAATAAGAAGAAGCTCACGTAACTTTTGTTGCTGCCTCGACAACTCACTTAATTTTCCGACCTCAACCTCGAGTTCCTTTAGTTTTGCTGCCTCCCTACTCAGCTCACTTATTCTCTTCCTCCTAGCATCAACTTCACTCATAATATTCCTGAGTTCCTCTTCAATACCTATAAGTTCGTGCTTCTTGGCTTCCAGCTCCTTCTTTTTCTCCTCGAGTACCTCTATGTCACTCCGCAACTTACTTACCTTACTACTTACTTCCTGAAACTCCTTCCTCAACCTACTCTGCACATCAGCTAACCTGATGAGGTCCTGCTCCTTACTTCTGATATCGGCTATTACCCTACTGTAGAATTCCTTCAGATTGTCTAGACTCTGCTTTGTTGGCTGGTAGGTCTGAGGAGGTACCTTCTTAGTTTTAACACTTACCTTATAGTCCTTGAGCCTCTCCCATGCTGCCTCAAAAGTGTTTAGGTTGAGGAGTTCATCAAGGATTTCTAGCCTGCTTGCAGGCTTAAGTGTTATGAGCTCTGTTAGCGCACCCTGAGGTATTATAGCCACCGTCTGAAGCGACTCCGCCTTAAGCCCTAGCAACCCTTCAATTTCCTTATTAACGTTGCTCACCCGCAGCATTGTCTTACCGTCCAACCTGAGCACAGCATCATGCTTACCGCTCCTTGAGACCCTTCTTTCAATAATTACTTCCCTTCCACCGACATCAAGCCAGAGCTTAACGACTGCTTCAGCTCCTCTGGGGGTTGCTGCATTAACTAAACCCTCCAGGCGCCCCCTGCGAGCCTTACCAGTGAGGGCGAAGTATATAGCATCTAAGATACTTGACTTGCCAGCGCCATTAGGCCCCACAAGTGCCGTTACCCCCCTCTCGAAGACAATCTCACTCTCCCTATGTGATATAAAGTTTTTAAGGTAGACCTTCTTAATTATTACGCTCCCTAACACACCGAGGTCACCTCATGAACTTCTCTAACCCCTTACCCCGTTGCTTAGTTAGATCAGTATATGAAGTAGGTACGAGCTTTAAGGAACCTACTTTATTAGACCATAGCTCCTTATACTGCAGTAACTTCTCGATCCATGCTTCAATGTCTTCCTCGCTATTACTAGCTAGAATGTCTTTTATCTTAAGTATCACTGCCGCTGCCTCTCGAGCTACTCTGTTATTGGGGTCCCCACCTATCATAGACGCCACTATGCTTAGAGCGTCTAATTCAACTCCCTCCTCACCACCTTTAGTGGGGCTCTCCACCACTCTCTCCAACCTGATTCTGACATAAGCTTTCTCACCCACTATTCTTCTGATTTCCTTCACTATGTCATCCTTCACCTTGTATGGGACCGTCACCCATACATGAATTATTCCCTTTTTATCTGAAGAGCTTACCTTACTGAGTATGACCTTGAGATCCTCCCTGAACCGGTTGTAATTAGTTTTGAGCATTACTTGCGGCCTCACATTCAAGTTTATGGTGTGTACTACTGCCTCACTAGTGCTCAAGTCAACCATGTAGAAACCCTTACCTACTTCTCTCCACGACTCTATTTCGTCAGCCCTCATAATATCTATGCTACCTGCATAAGCTACCACTGTGCCGCTCTCCAGCTTCCTTGCGATCCTCCTATGCAGATGCCCCATCGCTACGTAAGCTACTTCATGCGGTAGGTCTGCGAGGTCAAGCCCCTCCTCTATCATGAAGAACTGCTTTACGTTCTGATGAAGCATAAGGACTGTTCTCCTACCCTCAACCTTCGTCATTATGTCGTTTAGCTTTCTCCTCAACATGTTCAGGTACTTCATCCTTGGTGGGTGGTGAGACACACCTGCAATATAGTAGTCCCTTCCCCCGCAGTGAATAACATCTACATCAGGCGTTCTTGAAGTACCCAACAGCCTGAGGTAAGGCACTAGTACCTGAGGAGGGAGGTCGTACTTCTTAGGCAGGTCATGCTCACCTAAAACTGAGTATACGCGGATCCCGTGCTCATGAGCCCTTCTAAGTACTTCACCAGCAATTTTAATTGCTCTATTGGGTGGACGGGGCTTGTCGAACATGTCACCCGATATGACGATAGCCTCAACTCCTTCCTTGATTGCTAAATCAACAGCTTCCTCAAAAAGCGAGTATATGTCGATCTCCCTCTCCTCAATTCCGTACTGCCGGAAGCCTAAGTGAGTATCCGCTAGATGAGCGATCAGCAATTTCCCTACCTAATCAAACACTGGCTATAGAAGCTAATATTAAGTGCGACCTTAATTAATGAGTAATACTTAATGAAGTGTTCAGCCACCTGCTCACAGCGTAGAGGTATTACCTCAAGATCCGTAAAAGTCATTTAAGATGAGCTAGTACTTAGTACAGTGATTTAATGAGGCTGAAGCCCAAGCTAAAGCTAGTCTGCGGTGCCGTTGCACTGCTGATTTTTACTGCAGTAGCTGTAATTAACAAATATACACCGTTGCTGAGAAGCCCTGACGAATACTTAATTGTTTTCTCAAGCAGGCTCACCTCCCAGGCAGTATGGTTAATGACTGTGATATCTGTTGCCGCAAGCATTTACTGTGTGTGGGCCATCGCACTACTTCTTCTCATGCTCTCTCTCACCATGAAATTACTGCCCAAACACATCATAGTTCAATTAGTTGCTGTGCTAGCAGCTACTGAAGTACTGACTGCTCTAATCAAGCTACTAGTAGGTGTTCCCAGACCGCTATTAGGTCACGCTGAGGTACAGTCACTAAGCGTTAACAATGCACTTCATATAGTAGGTATGATGTCCTTTCCTTCAGGTCATGTGGCGAGATTCACTGTGCTGTCAGTTTACTTAGGGTATACCTCAAAGGCTGCGGCAGTATTGCTGTATGTGTTACTGCTGTTAGTAGCGGTGAGTAGGGTGCTACTTAGGTCGCATTACTGTGTAGATGTATTAGGAGGATTTCTACTTGGGGTAGGAACTTCACTCACAATTAACTCGCTACTGACTGACTATAGAAGGAGGTGAGGGTATGTCCGTTGCTATCGAGCTCTTCATCACGTCAGTACCATCAGTATTAAAGATTCTACTGCTTTCACTACTACCTACTTTTGAGGGTAGGTATGCACTTTTAATAGGTATCGCTGTTGGATTAGATCCCCTGACATCATTCACTATTGCTTCGACAGGAGTTACTATTCTAGCTGTAGTGTTGCCTAGTGTCCTAACATTTATTGATGACCTGGCTAGGGCAGTATGGAACAGTAAATACACGTTAATCTCTAAGTTCTCTGGGTTATACCTTCGCTACGTCAGCAGTGTGAGACGCCGAGTGCACAAATATGTTGACAGATACGGCACCATAGGACTCATACTATTTGTTGCTGTTCCACTCCCTGCTACAGGGGTATGGACCGGAGCGCTAGGTGCTTATTTATTGGGCATGAGTAAGTGGAGGACCGTAATCTCACTACTGGTCGGTGGCTTAATCTCCAACACAATAACTCTTGTTGCTGCAGTCATTGTGGTTTGAAAGTGACGCATCAAGTCGATTATCGTGGACACCGTACCTTAGTTATTACATGACTTATTTATTTTATCAGCACCTGATCCTACTTCTTGCTGGAGGTGCTGGAAGTGGAACTAATTGCTGGCGTGATAGCAGCTGTTGCTTCATCTGTAGCGTTCTCCACAGCATCAATATTTATTAAGCTAAGCCTTAGAGACGTAAGAGACCCGTTCCTCGTTAACGGCATTAGAGCTGCCTTTGCTTCCCTAGTGTACATCCCCATTCTCGCCGTTATGGATGTCAAGAACGTTAGCTTATACGTTTTTGCTGTCATTGTAGCGTCAACAGTCATTGGTCCTGGGATCGGTGATGTACTATTCATCGTGAGTGTCGACAAGCTAGGTGCTGGCTTAGCAACCGTGCTGTCCTATCAGTACATACTGATAGCTCAGATCCTGAACATCTTCATTCTCCAGGACTACAGAGGCTTCATATCACTTTACCTAACCCCTCTAGCACTATTCGGTATGTACCTCGCAGTTAGTGAGGGCGGCATGAAGACGAATTTAAAGGGAGTGGTGTTTGCATATGCCGCAGCCTTCGTGTGGGGTCTAAGCACGATACTCGTTTCGTACCTGGTAAATACGTGCGGACTTCCCCCCATACAGGTGGCAGGCCTTAGGGTAGTTGTCTTAGCGCCCATACTAATGAGTATTGGTGTTAGAAACATTAGAACCATGACTAAGAGGGCCCTAGCCATACTTGCCACGTCAGGTGTCGTATCATACTTTATAGGCTTCATTTTATTTACGACATCACTGAGAGTGCTAGGAGTAATGATACCTTCACTAGCAACAACACTGACCCCAATGCTGTCTCAGCTAATTTCAAGTAAGGTGCTGTCCGAGGCACTTACACCTAGAAGAGTCACAGGTTCGTTACTGATCATTATTTCGCTAATCTTGGTTGTTCTACTCGCATAAAAGCATGAGCCAGACGCTTCTGTCCCATGCAAAGCACGCGAGGTATGAAATTACCCGTTTTGTTACTACCGCAGTACAACTATTACGTTCTTCACAACATAATTATCCCTAAGCGCAAAGAGGTAGTTAATACTTTGATTATTTAAGGATGAATTTCATAAATCAAACGAAGCTTCTGGACGCGACCAAGACATAAAATAATTAGGAAGGAACCACCAGGTTGAACAAGCCCGGAAGACAGAAGAGATAGCAATAAGAATTTATTAGTTTAAAAACTAAGTGCTGATTTACTTTTGTAAAATACTTAAGACCTCATTAACATGCTGTACAGCTACTTCAATATGGTCCTTAATGAAGTTGCACTTGACCATGTTCTCAACACTGCTCAAGTAGCTTAGCGATAGGTTCAGTGCTTCCACCGCACCACTAATATTGCCCTCCTTGATCATGTCCTTCGCCTGGTCGAGGGCTTCCTCGGCACTCCCCAGCAGAGCCCTAGCCTCAATACTTAACCCGCATATGTGTAATTTACTTACTTTTAATGTAGTTTCCACCAGCTTCAGTGCCCTATCAGTGAGGACGTACGCAATTGAGTGCTTCTCCCCTTCAGCTTCCTCGGCCCTGTGAAGCACTCTCTCTGCATGACCTATCACGTACTTGGTTACTGAGTCAAGCACGTGCTCTACCCGAGATATTACAGCCATAATTATCTTGAGGTATGGTTTTCCATGACCTGCTTCCTTCCTTAAATCGACAACCTTCTCCTTTAATTCCTCAACCAAGTCCTTAATTTCCTGTATGGACTCTGATACCCCCTCCTCGTCCCCACTAGCTGCTCTTTCTGCAAGCTGCTTGAGAACATCTATGACCTCTCTTGACAGGTCAGCTATTTCCTCAATTCCTTCCTTAATGTGGCCCGGTATTTCAGGGTTTGGCGTGACCTTACTCTCAACGTACTCTATGAGGGTTTGAACCGCCTTAATAACTTTACTTACGTTGTACCCGACCTCAAGTGCTCGGCAGGTTATTCTGTGCCTCAGCGCCGCTTGAATCCGGGTTGCAAACACCATTCTCTCCAAGTTCCCTAAGTACACTATGAGTCTCATTTTACTAACATTCAGCTTCTCCTCAACCATGCTCTCGAGCTTTTCTAGTTCCTTCGAGAGTTTGTCTGCGATCGACTCTAGCTTATTAGCTACTTTCACAAGTCCTAAATCTCTCAGCTTCTGAGCATTCTCCCTTAATTCCTCAATGGATCTTTTAGTGGAGTTTACTAGTGCTACTACTCTGACTTCCGCCTTCTCGACTATTGTAGTAGCTATAGCCTCATTTAATTCTGTACTAACATATCGCAGAAGCTCCCTAACCTCCTCTATAGTACTGTTAAAGTATTCTCCATCCCACTCAGCTGTTCCGTTGATGACTTTATCTACATACTTCCTTAATTCTGCTAACTTCTTGCTTATGTTGGCTAGCACGGACCTGAGCTCATCGGCTAATGTGGCATTAATTACTTCCTTACTCTCAGCTCTTTCAACAGCTGCTTCAAGGGCCCCCGCAGTTGCATTTAATGCATTAACCAGTCTCAAACACGTACTAACCTTCACTCTGATCCTTAGTCGCTCCTTCACAGGAAGAGGCATGTACTCCTTAGCAGCCAAACTTATTGCCCTATGAACCTTCTTCATTCCCTCAATGAATAATTCCCTAGCAAGCGTCTTATTACCAGCCTCCTCAGCAACTGTTATGTTGCTCAGGAGTTTTTTGGTCTCATTAATCAGTGCCCACGGCTCAGTGTCTGCAGGTATTCCCCACCTATTAAGCAACCTTTCAGCCAAGACTATCGTGTGATTTAATATTCTGACGTAACTACCGTTAGCCACTACAGGGGTTGCATTAGACCATTCGTGCTCTGCTGAACTCCAGTCCTCACCTACGTCCTGGGCCATTACCGATGTTGGGACAATCACACCTAAAGCCACTAACAGGATTAAGGGCAGAGCCACCAGTTTTGAAGCTACGACCACTTTTCACTCACCACTAAGGAAACGAGTTCGTTCTAGATTAAAAACCCCCTAAGAAACGCGGAACGCTTCACCCAGAACTGAAGGAACACCTGTTCCTATGAGCAGTTCACTCATTCCCCAATACTGTACTTTAGACGGACATCCCATGCGTGCAAATGACTCTATCATGCCATTCCTCAAAATTCGTTGAGTCACGTTACTTAAAATAATGTAATACACGGTAATCTATGATGTTAAGTATTAAGTTGCACACCAAAATCTCTCTTATAGATGAAAAGAAGATGTTTTAGAAAGCAGGAACTTAAGTATTTCAGCCCTCTCTTTGACTAAGTAGTTCTTCACCTTTCTCGGTTAGGAATAAGTAGGTTCTACCTCCTTCATCAATCCTGTTAATTAAGTTAAGCTCAGATAACTTCCTGACACGCCTCCATACGACGGATTTACTTAGCCCCACCTTCCTAGCCAGGCCAGATATCGTCAACTTATCATTCTTAAGTGCCTTTAGTATTTCTATGTCGCGCTCATCAACTTCACCACTAAAGACGAAGCCCTCACCACCTTCACCTCGTGCACCACCAGAAGGTACTAGTGCCGCCCCTCTACGCCTCGTTAATACTGCTGCTAGTACACCAATAATAGCGATTACTGCTGCTATCATAACATACACACCCCAATCATGGGTTCTGGGTGGCGGTGCCTCAGTATGTGTTGAGGTTTCATGCTGTGTTGTGGAGGTAGTGATCTTAGCTGTAGTTGTGGGGTAGGCGCTGGAGTATGGCATAGTTACTCCTGCAGGCGTGGTGGTTTCCGTAATGTTAATGGGGACTGTCGTTGTCTCCGTTATGGTTGGAGGTAGGTACTGTATTAGGTAAGTCCCTCCACTAACATACTTAAGTACTAGTGTTTCATCATACATAGTCACTGTAGCCGTGCCATTGAAGTACAGTAGTGCTGCACCACTGGGTAAGAATACCGTAGCTGGGCCCGCTGGCGTTATCATGACCTCGACGTAACCCATTGCCTGAGTTGCTACTAGAGCAGTGTAGGTTACTACAACATCTCTTGACGTATTAGACGTGTAAATAGCTAGTGTAGTTTCGTTAATTAACTCAACTGGAAGCACATTACCTACTTCATTAGTTGCTACTGCACTTTCAGGTATCATTCCCTTATCAACCTTAACATATACTACATAAGCTCCTTTGACGTCGCTCACCATCAGTGTGACGGTGGCACGGCCTTCAGAATCTAATCTGTACCTGTAGCTGACGGTGTAGGCATAAGCAGTACTACTCATTAAAGCAGGCAAAACAGCGAGCAGTACGACAGCAGCCGCTAATACTCTCCGCAATTTTTCTACCGGGTATTCCACTTTAATCACATAAAATCATTCTGAAGTCCCTTAAATTAATTTGCTGTTAGTTAAGTAAGGCAAAATTAATCATATAGTGATTAGGAATTTACATAATTATTACTTACTTCATATGCAATGAATTTTGAATAATATTCAACTAAGAAGTTAAGCCCGAATACTATGTGTGTCGAAGTCATACCTAAGTACAGCAATTATACCACCAAGTGCCTTGAGTCTAACCGATGCTGGTGTTTCAGTAGGAACTATCCTTACTAGTGCCCCCCTACTCTCTGCCGTGCTGAGTACTTCCTCAACGGTCTCTCTATTACCTCCGCTAAGTAATTCCTCACTAACAAGTAGCTTACTCACTGCATTAGCTTCAACCGCCAGCTTAACGGATTCGAGCCCATAGGCCACACGCTCAGGCTTCTTGCTCAAAAGCATCATGAATTCCTCAAGCACCTCCTCAGCCTCAACAGCTGATACTTCCCTAAGGAGGTTCTTAACCACGTCTCTCCGAATTAACTCACTAATTCCTGCCCTCCCACCCGATGATACAGAGTCAACATATAGCCTAATGCCTTGATTGCGGGGTAATTGCGACGATAATTTCTTAGCTATCAGGTCCTTAAGAAAAGCAGGTGAACCAACAACCACCAGCCTTACTTTCTCTCTGGCTAACACAGACAGGGCCAGTTCCACCACGCAGTCAACTATTCTTTCCAGTGAGTTCGGGTCTCGGCTTGACACACCCGGTAATGACCTGTCGATCAAGTACTTGACCCCTTGACCATAAATAATTGCTACTGATACTTCGTCGAAATCTGCAGCGAGAAGTAATGCATTAACCCATCTTTCACTGGCCCTCCTAAGTCTCTTTAACTGCGACTTACTCCATGATTCCTTAATGATGCTTACCTCAGTGCCCACATCAATATTCAGTGTGTGGTGTGAACCCTTTAATCCGTAACCGTCCGGAGCATCCACTATTACACCATGGATCCTCAGTCTTGTGGCGAAAGGCTGAAAGTAGATATTCTTCACTCTAATAGCTACCACCATAGGTAGTCTTCTCTTTCCTTCACCATCTATTTTAACGTCTCTCAGAGTCCTAGCAATAATTACGTCCCCTTCACTGACGACCGTCTTAAGTACCCACAGGTCATCAGCACACTCAACCCTGACCTTCACCACCCCTTTTCTTAGATCCTCAAACACCACCTTCAATAAACTACCCCACTATCATGGAGCTACCGAACTAATTAACTTAAAACTCAGGACACATCCTCCAGCACAAATTTATTAGCCCAACGGGCACTAATACACACCACTGCGAGGTGGTTAGTTAATGCAGAAGAAACTCGAGTAAAAGCTATGCTAGGCGAAGGGTTTAGAGTTGAGGCACAGGCTAAAAACCACAGAATAGTAATGGATCTCCCATCTTCTTTTGGTGGTGCTGGCCCAACGCCTGTGGATTTGTTGCTAGCATCGCTAGCCAGGTGCTACGGTATAGTTTCAAGATATCACACACCTAAGCACGGCATAGAGATAAGAGGTATGAACATAATTATCGAGGCAGAGTACGACCCAGCAGGATTTGAAGGAGAGGACGTTAAGCCCGGCCTGCAAAAGGTCAGCATCATTGTCGAGGTCGACACACCAAATAGTGAAGAGGAAATTAAGGAGTTCATGAAGTTCGTTAGCCAGCACTGTCCTATTGAGGACACATTAAGAAGTCAAACCTCAGTAACCACAGTAATTAAGAAGAAGTAAGAAGTGCTTTCATAATATAATGTAAAACAATATAAGTAGTTTTTATTATAGAACCTCAATCTTTAGCAGGGTACGTCAGAATGCCGAACGTATTAACCGATAGGGTTGCAGTAGCAGAAAAGTATTCACTACTTGATGAGTATGTTATCATGGTTGTTAAGGCAGGGAATGTGATAGACTTCGCTAGCGGCTCCCCCGACCCTAGACTATTCCCTAAGGAGGAGGTAAGGGAATTAGCTCAAAGAGTAATTAACGAGCACGGTGTTGAGGCATTCTCCTACCCGCCGCCACTGGGACTCAGAAAACTAAGAAATGCTATTAAGTCACTCCTAACTGAATTAGGAGTAAGCATTCCGGGGTCTAAGGTTGCGATAACTAGCGGGGCTGTGCGAGCTGTTGAGCTGGTCAGTACGCTACTGCTTAATGAGAAATCCGGTGCAGTTGCTGAAGAACCAACATACTTACAGGCACTCTACCCCCTATACGTAGTAGGTAGGGAAGTGAAGTACATTAAACTCAAGAACTATAAGTACCTTAACACTGCGTCCCTGGCTAAGGTACTTAGAGAACCTCACATTAAAATATACTACACAGTACCGACAGGACATAACCCTACTGGAGCAACATTCAGTAGTAGTATTAGAGGCGAGGTAGCTGAGCTGGTTCGCGAGCATGATGTATTAACTATAGAAGATGACGTATACAGAACAGTTCTCGGCGGCGAGGCTCCAGAACCGATATCAGCTATCTGCGCTAGGCACTCGCACCCATACGTATATTTGGGCTCACTCAGTAAGGTTCTCGCACCCGGATTCAGGATCGCATACATGCTAATTCCTGAAGGTCTATTCCCTCACATCAGAGCCATAGCTAGCAATGCACTAACATTAAGTCCGCTAAACATGCTTATGGCTTACGAAGCTATAAGGTCAGGCTTTCTTATTAAAAGAATACGTGAGCTTTCCAGAGAATTTAAGGAGCGCATGAAGACCTTAAAGGACTCCTTAATGGACTACATGCCGGACTGTGCTTCCTGGAATGAGAATGCTGAGGGTTACTACATATTCATTAAGGTTAAGGGAGTAAACATGATTAAAATATTTAATGACGTCTTGAGGGCAGGCGTGGGGTATGTACCAGGTGATGCTTTCCTATATAATAGTGCAGACGACGAGACGGCTAGGCTATGCATTGCCAGACCTAACACCGAGGAAATACCTGAAGGCGTAAAGAAACTAGCTAAAGTAATTAAAGACAAAGTAAACTTAAATTGAAAAATTAAGTTAATGCTGATTTAACTGCCTCCTTAAATATTTCTAACCCTATCTTGGCTTCTTCCTCATCTATAACTATTGGCGGTATCAACCTAATTGTGCTTTTACCGCACGGCAACATTGCAAGTCCTCTCTTAAGGGCTTCATTAACTACTTTATTACGTAGTTTAGGAGAGTGCTCCTTCGTCTCCCTATTCCTAACAAACTCAACACCCCAGGCAAGGCCAAGACCCCTGACATCACCCACGTATTCGTACTTCTCCTTCAGTCCATTCAGGCTTTCTCTGAATAACTTCTCAAGTGCTTGAACGTTTGGCAGGTACTTCTCTGTAAGCTCTAAGGTCTTTAATGCCGCAACAGATACCAGTGCATGCCCGCCGTAGGTGTTGCTGTGAGCACCTGGGTCAAAGTCGAGGTCCTTCCTAATTATTGTTGCTCCTGCCGGCACCACACCCCCACCCAAGCTCTTAGCCAGACACACCTCGTCTGGCGCTACATTAAAGTGCTCTGAAGCAAACATCCTTCCAGTCCTACCCAAACCCATCTGAACCTCATCCATGACTAGCAGTAATCCGTACTTGCTGCAGAGCTTCTTCAATTCAGTGAAGAAGTTCTTCGGAGGCACTACATATCCTCCCTCACCCTGAATTGGCTCAGCTACAACAGCCGCAACTTCATCTGCTGGCACGTAGTGGCCGAAGAGCCAGTACTCTATGTACTCTATTACCCTGTTAACAAGTTCGTCAGGGTGTTCATAGCCATCAATGTACCACGGGTTCCTATAGGGGTTCGGGTAGGGTACGTGCACAACACCTGGTGCTGTGGGGAAGAACTTCCTTTTATGTACTGGCTTACTAGCAGTTAGGCTTAGTGACCCCAGAGTCCTGCCGTGGAAAGCCCCTATGAATGCTATGAATAACTTCCGGTTAGTAGCGTACCTAGCTACCTTCAGAGCTGCCTCAATGCTTTCAGTCCCGCTATTACAAAAGAACACTTTCTTTTCGAAGTCTCCTGGTGCTATGCTGGCTAATTTCTCAGCCAAGGCTACCTGATAGGGGTTGTAGTAGTCCGTCCCTGCTGCATGAGCTATTTTCTCTAGCTGTTCAATAATGGCTTTCTTGATTTCAGGGTGTGTGGGGTACCCCAGATTTGATGCTGAGACAGCTGAAGAGAAGTCTAAGTATATGTTACCGTCAACATCAACAAGCCACACCCCCTCACCCCTATCGATAACTAGAGGCAGTACTTCAGGATCATGAGTTGTTGTCGCAACATATCTGCTGTGTCTTTCAATTACTTCCTTAGCTTTAGGTCCTGGGGGAACGACTTTGATAATAGGCTTATCATACACCAAATCCTGACGCCTCAAACTTAATTCTTTACTCTAGGTAAAAAATTTTTAATTACATACCTTCATTTCAGCATAACAGTGCAAAAAAGTTTGCTCGACAACAGCTATTCAGTGCGGATTCATGTACATGAACATACTTGTCTCCAGCATGAATGAGTGTTACTTAGGTCTCATCTAGTAAGCATAGTTAAGGTACAGTAAAACACAGAAGTATCTTTAACTCGCAGTTACGACTTTATATAACTAGTGAGTACGTAGTACTGTAGCAACTAGTTGGTGTTAGCATGAACGGCGAAGCTGCTGTCTTCGCATGGATGCTGAACTTAGCTTTAATGCTCGCCCTTGCAAAGATTTTTGAGGCCGTAGTTGTTAGGCTCGGTCTTCCCAGGGTCGTCGGCTACGTTTCTGCTGGATTAGTGCTAGCCATCATCGGGTTTGAAATCGATGTAGTTAGTTACGCCTTTGCACTTGTAGGCATTATTGTAATGTTGTTTTATGCCGGACTAGGCGAGACTACTAAGGAATTTATGCGAGGCCTCAAAAAGGCTGGACTAGTGGCTAGCGGAGGTGTTGTGGGCGCGCTAGCTAGCGGCCTCATTGCGGGACTGATACTTGGGTTACCTTATAGTGAGACCTTAGCGCTGAGCGTAGCGTACTCAGCTACGTCAGTAAGCATTACTGTCAAGACCCTGGAAGAATTAGGCAGGATAGGGAGCATGGAGTCCAGAGTTATTGTTGGGGCTGCAGTAGTCGATGATGTCTTAGGTCTCTCACTAATTAGTGTCATGGTCGGGATCGCTAAGGGTTCTTTAGATCCTTACTCGATCTTAGGTACGACGGTGCTTGCTTTCGCCTTCTGGGCGGCTATTGTAGTAAGCTCGGAGCGAATGCCTAAACCGCTAATGAAGTTGTCGGGATGGATGAAGGTTGAAGCGTTCCACCTCACCGTAACATTCATAATTTTAATATTGCTGTCGTATCTAGCTATCTACGTTAAGTTGAGTGCCATACTCCTAGCGTACGCCTTAGGGTTAGGGCTCTCAAGTCACTACTACCTCCGTAGGAGGATAGCTACTGGTATATACCCTCTAGTAGCTATATTTACTCCATTATTTTTCGTTTATGCAGGTTCCCTAGTTGATCTGGAGGAGGTTGCGGGGGCTTTCCTAACCGGCGCATTCATTATTACTGCGTCGGTTATTTTAGTCTTCGGTTTTCTATCTAAAATACTGGGATGCGCCCTAACCGCTAAGCTGCTTGGCTTCGATAAAAAGACATCACTTATAGTTGGGGTAGGCATGGTTCCAAGAGGTGAAGTGATGCTTGTTACCGCTGCAATGGCACTAGAACTTGGAATAATGTCCTACCACGTCTACAGCGCACTCTTAACATTAATTATAACGTCCTCCATAGCCGTTCCCATCATACTTAAGAAGATATACGCGAAAATATGATTAATGTAGCAAAATTAATGAAAAATTATTAAGTGGTTTAGAGTAATGTAGGACTACTTGATCAGCCCTACAGACCTCAGTGCGTCAGCTAACATTATATTCGGGGCTACCTGATATATGAAAACACCTGCCTGAGTAAGTGCTTGGGCTAGGTTCGTGCCCATATTTGGTGCTAGTACAACCCTCACGTTCTTAGAGATCAGCCATTGAGCTAGTGCAAGTCCAGCACCCTGAGGCACTGAAGCTGCCGGGTTATCGAGTACGTTTACTGACATTACCTGACCATCCTTAACATCAATTAATGCTATGTACGGCGACCTCGCAAAAACTTGTGAGACCATAGAGTTCATGCCTTCGGCATTATTTACTGGTACTGCTACTCTTACCTCACCTGCCGGTGGGGGTGTCTGCTGAGGCTGTTGAGGAACTCCCCACCCTCTTTGCCTTCCCCAACCTCTTCTACCCCAACCTCTACCCCTCCCTCGCCCGTACCCGTAGCTCATTAACTCACCTTCCTTGACTGAGTCAAAACCCCGAGCTACTTCTTGATGTTTTTCCTGTTAGCTCCTTAAGCTCCTTAATCCTCTCCTCAACACTCTTTAATTCTTCTTGAAGATCTCTGAGGTCCTCCTCAAGCTGTTTTTTGTATTCCTCCAACATCTCTAGTTCCTCCTCAGGCGTCGTCGGTGGGGGCGGGTATGGTGGATAGGGCGGTAGTGGCATATATGTTGGGTACTGCTGCGGTGTCTGAGTCTGCTGAGGTTGCTGGGGTGGCGGAGAGTACGGGTACATGTACGGGTAAGGTGGAGGCATGTACCGCATTAATCTTCGCCAATACCTGAACCAGTACATCTTTCTCACCATGTAATTTTTGGACTTTGCACATTAATAACACTATATGAAGTACCCTGCTTTGGTTTGTTTAAGGAGGTAGTTTTTCAAGCTTTACTGAATTTATTAATGTGGAAGGTAGAGGTGTTGTGTATGAGTCGTGAAGGTCCGCCTTGGAGATGGTGCTGGAGGCGTGAAGGGAGAGGGAGAAGACCTAAGCCTAGGTTCATAAGGTTTCAGACGACGCAGGTAGTTTTCGCACCGCTAGACGAGTCAGGGCGTCCAGTAGAAGGTGAGCCCATATATATGAACCCCGATGAACTTGAGGCACTTCGACTGGTTTACTACTTAGGGTTAACGCAGGAGGAAGCAGCTGAGAAAATGGGTGTCTCCAGAGGGACTCTTTGGAGAGCGCTGAGTAGTGGGAGGAAAAAAATTATTTCAGCCTTAATTGAGAGGAGACCGCTGATACTTATGTCTGGCCCGCCTCTGTAGCTGGTGTTGCTACCTTAACTGCTGCTTCTGCATATTTCCTCCACATATCAAGCATTACCTTGTACATCTCAATATAGTACATCATTGCTATAAATCCCATCCACATACTTGACCATGCATACATTGCCGCGAATGGGTCAGGCAGGTACGGCGGCATCCCCCAGTAGTAGGGGTTATATGGGTATGCCATAACTGCCCACCTCGCCTGCGTCACCATGTTGGTGGGTAAGGGTATCCGTACATGTACGGTGTAGGGTACCAGTAGTGTGAGTAATAAGGCATCATCCAAGGCCAGTACCACCTAAGCCCCCATGGAGCACCGTAGAGCCACCAGCACGCACCTCTACCAAACAACCAGCCGGGCCTCTGCCAAGGCGGTAGGTAGCTGAAGGGACCTCTACCAGGCCATGGGCCTGACCAACCGCCTCTACCTCTGCCTCCTCTCCACCCCCAACCTAGTCCGCTGAACCACCATGCCATACACTACCACCACTTTTTTGTGCGTATGCTCACTTATAAACTTTCAGCATATGAACGAAATTCACTTAAACCTTCCAAGACTTAGCGTTTACTCGTTCTATAGTGCCTCCTGAGCAACCTTAAATACTTCCTGAGAAGTTTAAATCCAATTCTCCACTCCTCCGAAGTTATCGTGTCTGATAGTGGGCACACATCATCTACTGCAGGACCTACTCCTTAACATATACTATAGGGTATATCCCGCATCCTAGTGGCCTGTACTGATATATCTTGCAGGTGCCCTCTATCAGGTTGTAGAAGTAGCAGTAACCGTCGACATTCCTTAATCTCCAATAGCCTTCACTCCAAACGGTGAAATCCTGTACCTGATAACCCAGCTCCTTAATTACTGTGATGTCTTCTGGCAGGAGGATCATTTCAGTTTCCATATAGCACAGACTACACTTAAGGCATTCAGACCTCATGAAAGCCCCTGGCCCAGCAGTCACTTCAGCAGCCCTCGCCCCAATTACTCAGCTATGTATTGCTTAAGTACTACGTTAAACCTACACGTACATGTAGGCCTCCCCATACCGCCAGCTACAATGAGTTCTCCGTGGGGACACCTAGACGGCCTTCCCAGCAGACACCATAACTTATCAACTATGTGCTTGGGTATGCTCAACTCTATGTCCCTTGCTACATGACATGCCTCCTCTACGCTTAGCCCCAACCTAGTCAGGGCTGACTCAATAACTCCGTGCCTCCAAATAATCTCTAAGCACAAATCGATGCCCTCCTTTGTCAGCCTAATGCCCCTGCCTACCCTCTCAATCAGCCCCCATTTAACCAGCTTCTTAATCATGAGTGATGCTGTTGATTTTGAAACTCCGAGTGCTTTAGCTACGTCAACTACTCTAGCAGTGCCTTTAAAGGTGCAGTGCTCATATACGGTTATTAAGTAGTCGATATCACGTGTACTCAGTAAGCCGACCATTTCCTAACACCTAGTAGTGCATATATTACTGTTGCTGAAGCAAAAATACCTACACCTGCCGATGGAGGTAACTCGAGGGCTAGTGCTAGAACGTACCCTGACGCCATGATCAGAAGGGATGAAGCATAGGCTACTGCATGAATTTTTCTGACAGCAGCCCTAACAGCGATCAGGCCAGGAGCGGTGAGGACTACGTGGGTAAGTAACACCCCTAGTGACATAGCAAGTGATGTAGCGGTAGCTGCCGTTAATGAGTATAGGAGGTACCTGTAGTACCTAACTCTAAGCCCCATCGAGTACGCACCTTCGGGGTCGAAGAAAACGTACTTAAACTCGCCCCAAAACATGTGTATTAACGGTATAACTATTATTGCAGTAGCTGCCAGCCTAGCAACATCACCTGCTGTAGCGAGGGCTGATGTTCCGAAGACATAGCTCATAGCCTTTGAAACACCTAAAGGGGACATGAAGCTCAGGTAGTAAGTCAGTATCACAGTTGTTGTGACTGATAAGCACACTGAGGTAGCTATAGCTGAATCTTCCGGAAGCCCTCTGTTGATGGCCTCAGCAGTCAATACCGAAATCAAGATCGATACAAGCGCGGCAGTGACTACTGGAGGGACAGGGAGGTGTGCGACATCAGTTAGGAAGACACCTACTAAGCCTCCGGCAAGAACCGAGTGAAGTAGTGTGATGCCGAACGTGATGGATCTAGCAACAACCAGTGCCGGACTTACTGAACCAACTAGGGCACTACCCAATAGCGCAGTAGCCGCGCTCATTATCAGTAGGTAGCTACTTCCTGAGGGCATGATCTTCACCGAGAATTATGAGACCTTTCACTTCAGTAAGCCCGGGGTATGCAGCCTTAAGTATGTCCAGCCTCAGCACCTGGCTCGGCTTACCTATAGCGAAAACCTTCTTATTAATAAGAATGACCGTCGGCTCGTATGCCATGCAGGGCGAGAGTTCATGGGCCGACATCAAAACATCTACACCGAGTGTCCTGTGGATCCTGTACAGTAACTCAACAACCTCGCACTTTACTTTAAAGTCAAGCATTGAGTACGGCTCGTCGAGAATCAGTAACTTCGGTCTTCTTATTAAGGCCCTAGCAAGCAACACACGTTGTCTCTCACCACCGCTCAATTCACTAAATAACTTGTCCTCATAATCGCTTAGCTCAACTAAACTCAAATATTCTTTTACCTTCTTCTTTACGGTGCCTGAAATAACTCTAGGGGGAGGTAGCTTTGACAGTAGCCCCATAGCAACTACTTCCTCGACAGTCACCGGCGCTAGAGCGTCAACATTAATTACTTGCGGTACATAACCAACTACTTCAGCAATAGCTCCCATATCACGCCATGGCACTAAGCCGTAGATGCTGGCACGCCCCTTTACAGGCTTTAAGAGTCCTATCAATGCCCTAATAAGTGTTGTCTTACCCGCACCGTTGGGGCCCATTAAAATCGCAAAGAATGGTGACTTGAGGGCGAATGAAGCATCATGTACTACTGGCTCCCTGCCATATGACAGGGTAACGTCCTTAACTTCAACGTGTTTATCAGGTAGAGCGCTAACCACTGCTGACCACCCTTGATTCGATGTACCTTCTTTGTAGAGTGACTACGACCGCCAGTACAATAACAAGGACGGCCTCAGATATAGCTAATGTAGTAGCTAAGTTATTGATACCAAATACCTCCTCCTCGCCCCACTCCCTCTGGTGGCTCATGCCGATAGAGTTCGCTTTAATGTCGCTGAGCTGCGCAGCTAGTACAGCAGGAATTAGGTTTGGAGTACTTGATAGTGTGCTAGCAGGTACTATTATATATGGTATCCTATTTAACTTAAGTAACTCAAGAACTTTAGGATATCTTACCGCCATAGTATCCGTGATTAGAACAGCATCATATGCACCCCTATCATACCCGCTAACTAAAGTCTTCAGCGCACCCTCACTTAGTTCTGTCCCGGGTTCATTAAGCACTATCCCTATGCACTTAAGTCCTAAGTCATGAGCTACGTACTGAAGTATAGGTGTGAAGAGAATCACCCTCATACCGTACGGTACTAACCCGCGCACGGACTGATTCTCCATAGTAATTAATTTCTTAAACTCCTGAAGCCTGCTGTAGTAGTAGCTCCCGTGATTAGGGTCCACCTCAGCAAGAACTTCAGTAACCGCGGCCGCAGCCGCTACTAGGCCTGAGTAACTCATTAGGTACCCGTGAGGATTTACCCTACCAGTCCCTGGGTTCACCATTAATTTAAGTCCATGCCTTAAGTAATCCCTATAATCTACTATACTAGCCCTCACAACACCATCTCTCACCAGCTCACTAATCCTAGCCTCTATGATGAGATGTGATGGACCTGTCATTAACACTACAGTAGCATTACTCAGCGAATTCACTAAAAAGGAGGTTGACGGCTCAAAATGATGAGGGTCAACACCAGCAGGTACAAGAGAGTAAACAACCACCTCATCACCACCTATGAAAGATGCGACATACTTCAGTGACGCTGAGGTAACAGCAACAACCACCCTCCCACTATCCAAACCAGCACTACCCCCACTTACTGCAGAAACGGTGAAGGTAGTACAGTGTACGAAGCAACCTAGAGCAACTAAAATAAACAGGAGGAGTACTGCGCTAACCACACGGCGCCTGACTTCATACATTACATCTCCCTAAGTTTTATGGTGTAAAACAGCTAATACAAGTTACTAATACCTAACGCCCTAGGACAACAGCACGGTGCTGGCTACTGTAGCAGGCTCCCTCATACCTTAATAACATATAATACATATTAATTTATGTCTAGGTGATTTAATTGAGGTACGTGGGTATAGCAGCGTACTCCGGTCCCCCGCCAGACCACCTTAAAGCTGCTGCTGAGGAATTTCTCCATAACTTAGCTCTATGTAGATCAGCTGAAGACACCGTTGTTGTTACTGGTGGGTATTGGGGTTTAATGAAGTACGTAGTGGATCAGGCCCTCTCAATAGGTTTTAAGGTCACCATTATTCCTCCGCTAGAAATGGAGGACATAAGATTTCCTCTCAAAGCCCTAGTCATTAGGACTGGTACGTCGTTTAGAGTGAGGAGCATATTTTTAGTACGCACAGTAGAGGTACTTGTTGCGTTGGGAGGCGCAGCAGGTACTATGCAGGAAGTAGTGACAGCGTATACTGAGGGGGTGCCAGTATTTGTTTTAGGCATGACCGGGCTACCGACTGATAAGCTATACAGTCTGTCACCATACCTTGACGACAGGAAGAGATCTGAAGTAAAGTACTTTAATGATCCGAAGTCACTAGCGCAAGCAGTCTGCAAGTACCTCGAAGAGACACCGCCTAAAGGATGGGCGGGGCTGTAATACCGTGCATGAAGGTCTTGGCAGGGCCGTAATAGCTGTAGATGTGGGGGCCACTAACTTAAGAGTAGGGATTTTTGACTTAAGTGCCTCTTTACTGAAGGTGGAGGTTACTAGGACACCCAGGTCGGGAGGACATGACGCGGTAGCTGACTCAATAAAGTATATTGCTGACAATATGCTCAGATCTCTAGGAATTAGGCATGTAGTAGGAGTTGGTGTAGGTACTATAGGTCCTCTTAACATTAGAGAAGGAGTCGTCGTCAATACCCCAAACAATCCGATCAGGACTTTCAGACTCAAGGCACCTCTTGAGGAGTTTTTTGATGTGCCTGCATACGTAGTGAATGACTGTGTAGCTGCTGTTTGGGGCGAGTTTAATGCTGGCAGCTTCAGAGAAGCCAAGAATATGGTCTATATTACGTTAAGCACTGGTATTGGCGCAGGCGTGATTGTAGATGGGCACCTCCTGCTAGGGAAGGACGGGAACGCACATGAAGTCGGGCACATAACAGTAAATTATAAGTATGGTGTCCGCTGTGGGTGTGGAGGTATAGGGCACTGGGAGGCTATTGCCTCAGGAGCTAATATCCCTAAATTTGCTGAGGAGGTATCCAAGAACTGGCATGGCAGTAAAACAGCAGCGTATTTTTTGGCATGTAAAGGCGGCTTAACTCCAGAAGACTTATTTAAGCATTGGAGGTTAGGTGACGAGTTTGCTACCTACGTCATCAATGAGCTTGTTGAGGTTAATGCTGCGGGCTTAGGGAGCGTTATTAATGTGTATGACCCGGAAGTCATTACGCTCGGCGGATCTATAGCCATTAATAACACTGACTTCATAGAAAAAGTCGTGCAGAACGTCAGTAAGTACGCAATTAATAAAATACCTAAAATATCGTTAACCTCACTAGGTGAGAAAGCCGTGCTTGTAGGTGCTGCATACCTCATCCTAAACACACCTGAAGAGCTACCTAAAATTCAAGGTAGTACACACCAATAAGGTTCATAAGGTTAAATCAAAATTTCATTAGGTGTGAGTGTGGGGGCTAGAGACATCATACCTGTGAAGCGCTGGAGCCCCGAGCTAGAGGAAGAACTAATTAGGAAGTGGGAGGAGGAGGGGCTATATAAAAGCGAAGTGAACTTCAGGGAAGACACAAAGTACGTTGTCATTGACACCCCACCACCCTACCCCTCGGGAAAATGGGGAGTTGCTCAAGCAGGGCACTACACACAGATCGACATGGTTGCCCGAGCTCTCAGACTTCTGGGGTACAAAGTACTTGTCCCGTTCTATGCCGACAGGAACGGTTTACCTGCAGAAGTAGCTGTTGAGAAAAAGTACGGCATAGCGGCACATGAAATAGCCAAGACTCCTGAGGGCAGGGAGAAATTCTTAGAAATGGTTAGGAAGGTGCTTGATGAATATGAAGAGGATCTTGTCAGAACCTGGAAGCGTCTTGGGTGCCTGTTCGACTACTGGAGAGACGGCACAGACTCACCTAAGTACAGGAGAGTTACACAGGCAACATTCATTGAGTTATGGAATCACGGGCTTATTTATGAGTCCTACAAGCCAGTTACGTGGTGCCCGCGCTGCAGAACCACATTAGCTGAAGCAGAAATTGAATTCAAGAAGAGGAAAGGTAAGCTATACTACATTAAGTTTAAGGTTAAGGAGACAGATGAGGACATAGTTATAGCTACTACGAGGCCGGAACTCCTTAATGCGTGTGGCGCGGTCATATATAACCCGGCAGATGAGAGGTACAGGCACCTCAAAGACAAGCACGCCGTCGTTCCACTGTACGGTAAGGTAGTGCCAATAATGGAACATGAATTAGCCAAGCCAGAATTTGGCACTGGCTTAGTCATGATGTGCTCGTACGGTGACACTCACGACGTCTGGTTCTTTAGGGAAATGAAAATCGAGCCCACCATAGTCATCAGCCCAGATGGGACAATGAACGAAAACGCAGGATTCCTCAAAGGTCTGAAAATAAGTGAAGCGAGGGAGAAGATAGCTGAGAAATTGCTTAATGGGGGATTAATAACTAAGGTGGAGGAGCTAGAGCATGAAGTGCCTGTCTGCTGGAGGTGCAGGACACCTGTAGAGTTCATTCATATGAAGGAGTACTTCATGAAGCAACTCGAATTTAAGGATAAGTTACTCAAGGTAGCAGACCGCATGATTTTCAGACCCAGGGAGCATAAGATCAGATTGGAGACGTGGATCAATTCACTGGCTATGGATTGGCCAATATCAAGAACTAGGTTCTATGGTACTGAGCTACCTATATGGAAGTGCAGTAGATGCGGTTACGTAATCCTCCCCGAGCCAGGCAGGTATGTCAGGCCGTGGAAGGAACCCTCACCCGTGCCTAAATGCCCTAAGTGTGGGGCACCCAAGGAAGAAATTATTGGCGAGACAAGAACGTTTGATACGTGGTTTGACTCATCAATTAGCGTACTCTATATTACGAGGTGGCTAAACGACAGGGAAGTTGCACTCAAGGCACTTGAGCGCTCACTTAGACCCCAGGGTTATGACATCATAAGAACATGGCTCTACTACACAATACTTAGGGTATGGCTACTAACTGGTAAACCGCCATTTAAGTGGGTCAGAATAACTGGTATGGGCTTAGATGAGAAGGGCAGGGCCATGCACAAGTCCTTAGGTAATGTAATATATCCTATGCCGTACATAGAGAAATACGGTGCCGATGCCTTCAGGTACTGGGCTGCTGCTTCAGGAAGGCTTGGAAGTGACTATAGATGGTCTGAGAACCTCGTGAAGACTGGGCAATTATTCGCTACTAAACTAATCAACATGGCTAGGTTCATGTCTGTGTTCAGGGATTACAGCAGTGAGTTCAGGCTGAGGGAAATCGATAAAGCAATGATCAAGTACGCCGTTAGGGTTGCAAAAGAGGTAATTAAGTCTTATGAGGAGCTGGACGTGTTTGAACCAATACAGAAAATCTATGACTTAGCGTGGAATGTCTTTGCTTCAAATTACTTAGAGACCGTGAAGCCCAGAGCCTACGGGAGGGACAGCTTTAGTGAAGATGAGGTTAGGGGTGCTCACTATACGCTTCACAGGGTCTTCAAGTTGATACTTAAGTTACTTTCACCGATCATGCCTTTCGTAACAGATTATATCTGGAGGCGGCTGTACTCACCTGATAGAAGTGTGCATACTGAAGTAATTAATGAAGAGGAATTGAGATATGAGGGAGGCAGGGAGGAGCTGATCAGTCTCTTAATAAGGATTAATTCTGCTGTCTGGAAATTCAAGAAGGAACGTAATATGAGATTATCCGATGAGCTTCCCGCAATACTTTATATACCAGCCGAGGGTAAAGGCATTGTCGATGATATTAAGGTGCTGCATAGGGTGCGTGAAGTAATTGCTGGGAAGCCTGAGAAGTGGGATGTAGTGCTGGACGAGGGCATATATCTAAGGTTGCTGAGTAAGACTCCTTAACTCACTATTTAGTTTCTCAATAAGCTCCTTAAACAACCTGTAGGGTATTCTACACCCTGCTGCATGTGGATGACCACCTCCGGACCCTCCTAGGCGCACAGCAACCTCTCTCAAGAACCTATTTAGGTCTATGGAGTTCTTACCTGCTCTCAAGCTCATGATCATTAAGTCATTTCTTCTCTCAGCTGCAATACCTACCTCACAACCTGTTGTCCCCCGAGCATAAACTGCTGCAATACCTAAGCTACCGGGTGGGTCAATAACGTAGGCTATACTTCCATCAATATTTACATTACTCCTGACCCACTCATAAAGCATTTCATTGTTGCTTGCCTCAACTAGCGCCTTGACAACCAATTCGCCTAGTTGGGATGGCCTCCTATTAACAGATAAGTGCTCAACAACATGCCTCTTAAAGTCGTACATTCTCCTAGACCCTTCTAGACCCTGTATGAGTATCCCTGCCTCGAAGTAAATCTGTCTTTTATCCCATTTTTCTAGGACATCCTTAACCCAGGGTGTCTCATCTCTGTAGTCACCTATAGCACCATATAGGGCCACCCTTTCATACTCACTACTCAACTTACCTAATTTACTATAATACTTGAATGTCAGCTCTGATGCTGACATAGAGAGCGAGTGAACTACATTAATGTTCAATTCACTGAGACTATCACTTATTGGTTCCGGATGATGGTCTATGTATGTGATATCGCCATCATTGTAGTTATTGAGGGTTGCCAGCAAGTCCTTAATATTGTGCTCACTTAACGCAACGTCAACAATGACGACGTCACCTCTAGCAGAAGAAGTAAAGTCCTCTATGAGACCAGCTGGGTGCGTGAAAACCACATTAACTTCGCTGTAATCCCTCCTGAGGGCTGCCAGCACTAAAGCTGCTGAGCAAATACCATCTGAATCACCGTGTGCAAGGATGGTCAACATGCGTGAAACCACCACTGGTTAAACCTATTTAATTTTATGTTGTTGGGAAATAAATCATAGAGTTTCCAGTCATTAAAGCCTATTTAGAATTTTTCTTGGAGTGAGGGGGAGTGCCTCAACAACCTGAAAATCACACCCTAATTTCTTGGCTACCCTAATACTTGTAACTACCTCTCCATCGATGACGAAGGCCTGATCAGACCTTATGAGCTTATCAACCACTGATTCAGGACATGAGGAAATACTAGCCCAACGGACTAATCCGTCACTAACTTCTTCATAAATTAACTTAGTATTTAGAGCGCGTCTCTGCATTCTCCTAATGTACTGGTAACGATCCTTAAAGACCGAAGGACAGTAATGTACATTTATGTCAAGATTTAGATCCTTAACCCACTCAAGAATCTCAATAGCCAACTCCTCTGAACCCTCAGCAGCTACCCCGCCTGACTTAGTGCGGAAGCCCCTCAACCTCAAGCTAAGGTAATTACCCTCACTGAACTCCAGCTCATTTAGGTTAATAAACTCAACACCAATGTCGTGAGCTCTCAAAATAAGTTTCTTCATGTCCTCCAGCGTGCCAGGTAATATAGGATTCTCGATACCAACGCTAATAGGGTGCTTAAGGGCCGCCTCCAGTGCATGCCACGAGTACTCAGCCACAACATGTATTCTCAGCTCATTAAGCCCCACCCTAACTAACTTACTCAGAACGCCGTTATTGATGAGTAAACCAGTCGTATATAGGTGTATGTGGAACTCACTCCCAAAGAAGTCCTTCAGCATTCTAATAATACTTAGTGTTCTATCTAATCTTACTAATGGGTCACCACCAGTCAGGCCAACCCCAGTAGAACCTGAGGCAATTAGCTCGCATATTATATCTTTTCTGGAACTTACTGGGCAGTCATTCACATACATTAAATCCCTCCCACGCCTAGCTGGCGATACCGGGCAGTAGAAGCAATTTTCACTACATATGCCAGTAACGAATATTACAGACTTTAATCCCTTAATGCATAGCTCACATCCTCTAGGTAGCTGGCCTACCCAGCAACCTAAGTCACTACATGACACCGACTCAGCTGACACAACAGCCACCGTTCCCTTCTATATAACACGGTAGACGTCAATCAATTTTTGACCTCTAAGTGAAATAAAGTTAACCTATGTGCTGATGGTTCGAGACCGAAGTACTTAATATTTCCCCTACTAATGATCCAGTTAAGGTATCGTAACGTGGAAATAAGAGGTATTAGTCTATGTAATCTGGCAGACTACATACCTCTAGTCTTTACTACATCATACATCAGCTACACGATCCTTACAACGTTCTTGAAGGAGATCTTCACCTACTCATGCCCGAGTATGTACCTGTATATTTACGGTTCAGCGATCTCGACGTTACTCTTAGCCGTATCAATAATTCTTGGTGCATCGGTCTCGGGTCTCTACCTAGACCACCTATGGCGGACTGGAAGAGGGTTCAGAATTCTGATCATACTCCTGCTGTCATCAAGTATATTGTTTACAACTTACGTAGTGACTACGAGGGGATTAAGTCATGAAATGTTTATCTCCACTAACGCTATTTTTTGGTTTATTACAGGGTTCTTACTAGGTAACTTGCTAACGAACACTAGCTTATATATCAGGTATATCTATGACGTAATGAAGAGAGGCACGACTGTAGGGGTAGGAGTAGGTCTAGGAGCTTTACTTCATTTGGGGCTTGCTGCTTCAGGACTAAGTGTGGCTTTACTAATAACCACCTGCTTAATTCTCTCAACACTTAGTGCAACTTCACTACTAGCTCATGAAAAGCTGCGTTCGGGGAAGTACTCAGAAAGGGTAGTTAATGAGGGTGTCTCACTTTACGATATGAGGGTGCTCATGCTCTTAATTCCTATTTACATTTTCTCACTCATGCATGGATTAATCATAAGAAGTCACATACTACCGCATGCTAGAGTATTATTAGCTGATGTAGTGCTGAACGAACTAGTAATGAACTTACCCATGCTCATGTCTGTTCTTGCAGGAATGGTTATGGATTCCTTCGGCAGGAAGGTTGTAGGTATTGCTGGACTTATCGTGCTGGGTATTACATCGGTTTTTATGCTAACGATCTATACGCTGATAATACCACCTATTGAGATAAGTATACTTACGCTAATTTTCAGCAGGCTCTCGGCAGCCCTCATAACTCCCTATATAATGATCTTGTCAGCCGAAATAGCACCTAAGAAATTTGCTGGTAAATTCCTGAGCATATGTTATGGAACAACGGCCGCTGGGGTATTAACAGGTGTAGTAACACCTGATATACTCAAGTCCTTCTACCTACCCACTGCGGTTGGGGCCATGATCCTCTTTACCTCAGTCTACATACTCTACACACTCCCAGAGACCCTGCCTCCCGAGTACCTTAGGCGTAAGGAGGTTATTAGTTATGTTAAGAAGGCTATGAAGCTCAAAGGTAAGTCCAGATCTTCTTAGCTATTTCAAATATTAGCTTGCTGTATGGATGTCCGGGGAGGTCTCTCACCATCATTTTATCTCCATTATATAGGACTACCTCAGGGTAGTAAGGTATTACCTCAAGTAGTTCAGCACCGCCGAGTTTCCTGGCTACTGACTCACCTAGCCTGAGCGCCTCCTCATGAGACTTAGACGGTACCTTATTAACGATCAGCATAACCTTAATTTCTACTAGACTGTAGATCTCCCTGAGGAGCACTTCCGCACCTCGCACCTCTATCTTATCAGGGAGGGTGACCAATATAGTAGCATCGCTTGCTACAATAGCGTTAAGTGCTGAGTACTGAGGTCCTGGAGGCGTGTCTATCAGTATAATATCTACACTGTTGTGGCTGAACTTCTTGATCAGTCCAATTAACTTCTTTAGAGCATTCATTTCCCAGTGCCTATCCTTTACAAGCGCCTCTTTAATAGCATCTATTGAAGGATTAGCAAATACTACGAGTAATTTACCCTTAACACCATCATCTATACGTACTATAACGTCATCATCTTCTGCTTCGCCGTTTAAGTAATCATTTATGAAGTGCTTGACTTTCGGTTCATTAAAGATGTAGTACTGAGTGGGGGCCCTCAAGTCGCAGTCCAGGAGAACTACCTTATAATTAAGTGACGCAAGCGCGTAAGCTAAGTTGGCGGCTAGCACTGACTTTCCGCTCCCTCCCCTCTGGGAGTGGATTGCCACCGCCTTCACTTTTCCTACTCACCCTCGTAGTAGCTCTCAAATTGAGGAATAATGAAGTATACCTTCCTACCTTTCCTCCTCTTAATTACGTACCCTAAAGTTGTGAGTTGATTTAAGTAGGCTGACTCTACAGCCCTGGCCCTGCCTGTGTACTTCGCAACATCCTCTGACGTAGCCTCACCACCTAGCTTTGCTAAAGCGATCAGGGTTTTTCTTAAGTGATCTGGGACTGACAATAATGTAACCACATCTATTATTCCTGTTCTCAGAGCGTCCTCGACATCGGCAACGCTTCTAAGCGTTTGCGGAACTCTTTGAACTAGTTTCTCTAACAATTCTATAATCTTGTCTAACTTTTTATTGACATCATTTAATAGTGATGTAGCATCAGCACTTGTATTTTTACTATCTCTCAATTTTAAACACCTATTAATCTTTAACTTAAGGCTTTTAAATTAAGTAGGTTGTCAGGTATCCTAATTTTCCTAAAACTCCAGTAATAAGGGGAAAACTCTATTTCTAGCAACACGTAAGTATATTTACGGTGCCGTTCTTGAGGGTTGTTGTACTTACTGGCGGGTTCGCCACAAGACTCAGACCACTAACATTAACAAAGCCTAAATCTCTTCTTCCAGTACTGGGTAAGCCCTTGCTGGACTGGATCCTTGAAGGCTTAGCTAAGTCAGGACTTAAGGAAGTCATACTTTCGGTTAGGTACCTTGCCAGCATGATCAAGAGGAGATACGGGGATGGCTCAAGAGTTGGCTGCTTTATCAAGTACGCTGAGGAGGTCAAACCCTTAGGTGATGCAGGTCCTATACCACTGATCGACAGAGACGTGGGACTGGACTCAACCTTCCTTGTAGTTTATGGGGATGTTTTTAGTAATATTGACTATAAGGACGTCATAGAGTATCATAAAAAGAGTGGTGGTCTAGCTACTCTGGTTTTAACTAAAGTTGATAACCCCTATAGGTATGGAGTAGCTGTAGTAGATGACGACGGTAAAATTACTGACTTCATAGAAAAGCCCCCGAAAAGCCATGCTATATCAAACCTAGTGAATGCTGGGATCTACGTATTTGAACCTGAGGTACTAAAGTACTTTCCTGAAAAGACACCGTCTAAATTAGCTAAGGACGTCATACCTAAGCTGGTTAGTGATGGCGTCATTTACGGCTACATACATAATGGGCTGTGGTCCGACATAGGTATTCCGGCAGACTACCTGAGGGCTAACTTTGAAGCTCTAACACACTATTACCCAAAGGGATATATGAGTAAGTCAGCCGATATTAACGGAGCCGAGATCCTAGACCCTGTATATATTGGTGAAGACGTCATCATTAACTCAGAGTCCATCATAGGGCCCTTCACTATAATTAATAAGGGATGTAAGATAGGAAAACAAACCAGAATACTTAATTCAATACTCTTAAGCAACGCCATAGTGGAGGGTTCATCACTGATCATGAAGAGCATAATAGGTGAGAGGTGCTATATAGGGAAGTGGGTCAGGGTAAGTGAAAACTGTGTAATCGGTGATGAGGTTGTTGTGAGGGACTGCGTATATATAGCAA